>CAYUUH010000102.1:0-4567 GCA_964447855.1 uncultured Methanosarcinales archaeon
AGAGAAGGAGTCCAGCTAAGGGAAATTGGCAAGATAGCAGCTATCCTAAGGTACGAAGTACAATGAGTATAGTTGAGCAGGCTTTTAAGGAGCTTTACCCAGAAAGGGAGTTCCAGTTCAGTTCTTCTATTAAATATTCTGGTAAATTTAAGCCATATAATGCCAATGTAAGAAGGGTAGGGAGCAATCTAACATTCAGCCTGAGCAGGAATTGGAAGCAGGTCAGCAACGAGATTAAAATAGGCCTTATACAGGAGCTATTGCTTAGGGTCATGAGGGAGAAAAGCAGGATACGGACAACGAGTATGGATCTATATAACATATTCATAAAGAAAGCAGACATTGCTGCGCCAAAAACAAGGATTGACCCATTTCTCGAGGCATCATTTGACAGAGTCAATGATAAATACTTTAATGGCATGATAGACAAGACCAATCTTGTCTGGCATGACTCTTCAAGGAGGCTCGGGACTTATGAATATGGCTCAGACACAATATCCATCACAAAGCCATTAATGGAAGCTGACCAGGATATGCTTGATTATGTGATGTATCATGAGATGCTTCATAAGAAATGCAAGTTTGTGAGCAAGAATGGCAGAAATTACCATCATACTTCTCATTTCAGGAGCAAGGAGAAAGAGTTTGAGAACCAAAAAGAGATTGAAAGGAAGCTTAAGTATCTGCGTGTGCCAAGGAGGCAAAGAAAGCATGCAAGCCTTTTAAGGAGGCTGTTTTACTTCCCATGACTATTCAATTTCGGAAACCTTTAAATATCAATGGTTTTTCCATAAAAAAGGTTAATTAAATCAGTAATCAAAAAATAAGGTGATTTTATGGCTAACGATAAATTACTGCCTTTAGCAGCTATGGAAAAGATAATAAAGAAGGCTGGAGGCCCCGATATAAGGGTTTCTGACAAGGCTAAGGCTGCCCTGAAGAACATAATCGAAGATAAAGCACAGGAGATTGCAGATAGGGCATGGAAATTCGCAAGCCATGCTGGAAGGAAGACAGTAAAAGAGTCAGATATCAAATTGGCAGTTAACAAGTAAGAAGGTGAGATTATATGGCAACAAAGGTCGCTAGTGTTGGTAGCTTGCAAAAAGGAAGCTATGTAGTTATTGAGGGTGCTGCATGCAAGGTAGTAGACACCCAGACATCAAGGCCAGGAAAGCACGGCCACGCAAAAGTGAGGCTTAGCGCAGTAGGGCTTATAGATGATAAGAAGAGAGTAGTAGTAATGCCAGGTCATGATAATATAGATGTTCCTATCGTAGAAAAGAAGACTGCACAGGTACTTTCAATCAGCGGGGACATGGCAAATGTCATGGACGCAGAAACATATGAGACATTCGACCTCAAGATACCTGAGGAGCTTAAGGCTGAGGTCGTAGAGGGATGCAATGTCCTTTATTGGGTAATACTTAACGATAAGGTAATGAAGCAGGTTAAGGGAGAATAAGTGAATAGGTATGGTTAAATTCCCGGAAGCAGAAGCAAGAAGATTCCATGGAGTGTTTGTCTGCAAAAGATGTAGTACAAAGATAAAGTCCTCTGCTATGAAGATTGCAGGCGGAAAAATCCACTGCAGAAAATGCAAGGGAAAGGCTTTTAGGTCAGTGAGAAAGAAGTAATTGGTAAACCCAATGGATTCGCAAATCATTGCAGCCATAATATTTTTTCTTTTAATTGGCATATTCTTATTTGTCCAGAGGAGAAAGCTAGAGGTTCAGAGAATACTATATCCCGTGATATACTTTGTTCTTTATAGGAGCAAGGCTGGGATAAACTGGATGAATTCCATTTCAAAGAATCATCCTAAGCTTGTAAGGGGCCTTGGCTATACTGGGATAGGGCTTGGATTTGCAGGAATGGGCTTTATATGCTATGGCCTGCTAAGCAACATATATCAGATATTATTCGTGCCTACCGCAGCTCCTGGAGTCGGATTAGTTCTTCCGTTTAAGGTCAAGGGAGCATTTTATGTTCCTTTCTTCTACTGGATAATCTCTATATTTGTCATAGCTGCTGTTCATGAGTTTTCCCATGGTGTTGTTGCAAGGGCGCACGGCCTTAAGGTAAAGTCAAGCGGCCTTGCTTTTTTGGGAATAGTCATTCCTGTGCTTCCTGCGGCTTTTGTAGAGCCTGACGAAAAAGAAATACCAAAAAGACCTGCAAAGCAGCAATTAAGCGTGTTTGCAGCAGGGCCTTTCTCAAATATTGTGCTTGGATTCACATTTCTTGCGGTTCTGCTGTTTGCAGGAGCGCCTTTATTGGACTCAGTGCTTGACTTTGATGGAGTCAACATAAACGGATTCATCAGAGACCATAATAATATGACCTTGCCTGCCGAGTCAGCAGGAATAACTGAAGGAGAGATAGTGCAGCAGATTGACGGCACACCAATAGAGTACCTTTACAACTTTTCAACTATCCTCCAGAACAGGACTCCCGGAGATATGGTTTACCTAGTTACAGACAAGGGAGCCTATAATATAACTCTCACAAGCAATCCTGAGAACGAGAATCAGTCTTACCTGGGCGTTTATGTGCAGCAGCATTCCCAGCTTAATAAGGAATTTATTGGAAAATACGGAGAATCAACTGCAAACTTTATACTCTGGTTTACTGGAACGCCTGGAAGGCACGGGCTTTTGTTTTGGCTATATTTATTGAATATAGGAATAGGGCTATTCAATCTTGTACCTGTAGGACCTCTTGACGGAGGAAGGATGCTTAGCGTTGCATTAAAGAAATACATAAAAAACGGCAGAGGAGAAAAGCTGTTTAACTTTATCAGCATGTTCTTCCTGATACTTATTCTTGTGAATATACTTGCTTCGTTTGTTAAGTAATAAGTTAGAATATCTCTATCATTACTTTTCCCATTTGATGTTGGGCTGCCTTGCTGCCTGGACTGCGTCAAGCCTTTTTACAGGGAGGGTGTTCGGGGCGTTCTTTACAATATCCGGAGTATTCTCTGCTTCTTCCTTGATTCTTATCATTGTAGAAATAAAGGAGTCCATCGTTTCTTTACTCTCGGTCTCAGTTGGCTCAATCATTATTGCTCCGTGCACAATCAATGGGAAATATATTGTAGGCGCATGGAATCCATAGTCAAGGAGCCTTTTTGCAATATCTGCAGTTGTTATCTCGTTTGGCATGCCTTTGTCCGACAGTACAAACTCGTGCTTACACACTGAACCATAGGGCAAATCGAAGTGCTTCTTGAGCTTTTCTTTCATATAATTTCCGCACATTCTCCTACTTTTCTTATGCCCTCAGCCCCGATAGCTTTGACATAAGTATATGCCTTTACCATAACTCCAAAATTGCCATAGAATGCCTTGACGCGGCCTATTGTCTTACTGTGTTTTTCATAGCTTAGATTATACAACTCACCTTCTTTTTCTATCGAGGGTATAGGCAAAAACTGGATTAACTCTTTCTTAACACCAACTGGGCCAGAGCCAGGGCCTCCGCATCCATGAGGAGTAGAGAATGTCTTGTGGAGGTTCAAATGCATTACATCAACGCCAATATCACCTGGTTTTACAATGCCCATCAATGCATTCATATTTGCTCCATCCATGTAAACCAGGCTTCCGTTCTCATGCACCATTCTTGTAATCTCAAGGATATCTTTCTCAAAAATACCCAATGTGTTTGGGATAGTGAGCATTACAGCAGCGACATCAGGCGTTAACTCTTTCTTTAAGTCACTTATATCTACCTGGCCCTTTTCATTGCTCTTTAAGGTAAGCGTTTCAAAGCCGCACATTGTTGAGGAAGCAGGATTGGTGCCGTGTGATGAGTCAGGCGTTATTATCTTTGTTCTTTTCTCTCCTTTGCTCTTGAAGTAAGCCTTAACAATCATCAGGCCAGTCAGCTCGCCATGGGCTCCTGCGGCAGGCTGCAGCGTAAACTTATCCATGCCAGTTATCTCTGACAGGTCTCTTTCAAGATTATACATCAGCTCAAGAGCTCCCTGCGCATCCTGGTATGGGTGTATATTGTTAAACCCCGGCAGCGAAGCCATGTCTTCGTTTATCTTGGGGTTGTACTTCATCGTACAGGAGCCAAGAGGGTAAAATCCGTTGTCAACTCCATGGTTTCTCCTTGAGAGTGCAGTATAGTGCCTAACTAAGTCTATTTCGCTCACTTCCGGGAGCATTAAATCATACCTTATAGAATCTTCAGGGAGAATCTTATCTATGTCTTTCTTTGGAACGTCCAGCTTTGGAAGGCTTGCGCCTTTTCTTCCTGGCTTTGAAATCTCAAATATCAGCTGCATTTTTTTATTATCGATGCTAACTTATCGATATCCTCTTTAGCATTAACCTCTGTGACACAGAATAGCAGGCAATCTTTCATTTCAGGGTAATACCTGCCTAAATCAAGCCCGCCAATTATCCCATTCCTGGCAAGCTCCACATTTATTTTCTTGGAGTCATTGACCTTGACGACAAACTCATTATAGAACGGCTTTGAGAAAACTTCATTACATCCTGATTCTTTTAGCTTTTCAAGAGTGTAGTGAGCTTTCTGCAATGAAAGCTCAGCT
>CAYUUH010000103.1:0-4560 GCA_964447855.1 uncultured Methanosarcinales archaeon
CATCTATCTGGGTGAACTCAGGCTGCCTGTCTGCGCGCAAATCCTCGTCACGGAAGCATCGTGCAATCTGCATGTACCTGTCAAATCCTGAGACCATCAAAAGCTGCTTGAACAGTTGAGGGCTCTGCGGAAGCGCAAAGAACTTTCCAGGGTTTACACGCGAAGGAACAAGATAGTCTCTCGCGCCTTCTGGAGTGGATTTTGCAAGCATAGGAGTCTCAACTTCAAGGAACCCTTCTGCATCATAAAAGTCTCGCACACATTTTGCAAGCCTGTGCCTTAGTATCAGGTTTTTCTGCAAAGAAGGCCTTCTTAAGTCAAGGAACCTGTACTTAAGCCTGACATCTTCATTTACTTTTATCCTGTCGTCAATCTCAATAGGGGGAGTGTCTGCCTTGTTCAGTATCTCAAGCTCATCAATAAGAATCTCAATCTTTCCTGTATGCAGGTTTGGGTTCTCCATATTGGCAGGCCTTGCCCTTACAGTTCCCCTTACAAGAATTACATCTTCACGGCCAAGCTTGTCTGCCTTTGAATGAAGCTCCTTGTTATGCTGCGGGTCAAACACAATCTGCGTTATTCCATACCTGTCCCTAAGGTCTATAAATACTATGCCTCCATGGTCTCGCCTTGAATGGCACCATCCGTTAAGGCATACTTTATTTCCTATATTAGCATCAGTCAACTGTCCGCAGGTATGTGTTCGTTTCATTTTCTCAGCTTAAGATCCAGGACCAAATCCTCAAGCTTCTTGAGGTCATACTTGATTGAATCTATCTTCCTCCTTAGCTCATTCTCTCTTACATCGAACTTAAGGACCTCGCCGTATATCTCATCAACAAGGTCTTTTATCTGGTAAACATCTTCCAGCTTGCCCTTCCCTGCAAGATAAACTGCCTTTCTTACAAGCTCTCCGGTTAAATCACAGAGGCCGAAAAGATAGTTTTCAGGGTCAACGCCAAGCTGCTTATGTGTAGGTATCTTCTTGTCATTGACAAAGCTGTGATATAATACTGCCTCAACATACTCACCAACGCCAACCTTATAGGCTCCTACAGAAAGAAGCATAGGATTTTTCTTCACTACTGAGTCCATCGACTTCCTTACTGCCTCGATTTCCTTCAGCAAAGACGGGATGCTTGAAGTGTCATCCCTATGTACGGCGTAGATTATCTGCTTTGAAAGCTTAATCACGCTTCTGCTTTTGATTATTACTTCCTCGCGCTGCTCATCATGCTTGCTGAACTTTGAGCGCATATCATTGAAGTCCTGTTTGTTAAGCATTTTAGTCTAAAAAACAATGCAGGATTTATAAACTTTCTCAAAAATATAATAAATAGAAAAGTTTATATACCATACACGCTAAGTTTAGTTTATGGCAGAGGTAACTGCATTCCGAGGAGTGCTAGACTTTTTCGAAAAAATAGGTGTATATGATGTCGTACTGCCCTTCTTATTAGTGTTCTCTATCGTTTTTGCCATACTTGAAAAGACAAAGGTCCTTGGGACTGAGAAGATAGACAGCAAGGAATATACAAAAAAGAACCTTAACGCAATGGTTGCTTTTGTTATCGCATTCCTTGTAATAGCATCATCAGAGCTTGTTGAGATAATCACTGAGGTTTCTGCACAGGTGGTAGTATTATTGATGGCTTCGGTTTTGTTCCTGCTATTGGTAGGGTCATTCTTCAAGGAAGGCTCAGGTGTTTTCCTGGAAGGCGGCTGGAAAATATTCTTCATGTGGATTATGTTTGTAGGGATACTATTGATATTCATGAATGCTCTTGGCTGGCTTGATGACTTATGGGGATGGATGAGCCAGGGCACAGGCGGAAATGCAATAGGCTCAATAGTGTTAGTTATAATAGTCATATTCTTTATGTGGTTCGTAGTAAGGGGACCAGAAACAAAAAAATCAGCTAAAAACGAATAATCAAAGAGGTGCTAAAATGGCAAGTCAGGCTTATCAACTCGAGGGCTTTGTAAGAGTGCTTGAAGGATGGGGATTTACAGATGTTATGCTTCCGTTCCTTCTTATATTCGTAGTAATCTTTGCAGTCCTTGAGAAGACAAAGATTTTCGGAGAGGACAAGAGGAATATAAATACTGTATTGGCATTAGTGTTTGCGTTATTGGTTGTTATCCCGCACGTAACAGGAAGGTATCCTGCAGGAATGGACGTCGTGCTGATACTTAACCAGGCGCTTCCAGCTGTATCTATAGTTATTGTGGCTGTGCTTATGCTTCTTGTATTGATAGGCATCTTCGGCCATGAGAAGGTATTCCTTGGGATGACTGCACCTGGCTGGGTTACATTCATATCATTCATGGCAATACTGCTTATATTCGGAAACTCTGCTGGATGGTGGGGAGAGGGCTGGGGCCCATGGCTTGAGAACTACTTTGGGTCTGATGCAATAGCTATCCTCATAATGCTGCTTGTGTTCGGAATAATAATCGCATGGATAACCGGCGGAGAAGGCGACAAGGAAAAAATAGGCGCAGCAAAGAGGCTGGGCTTTGATTTCAGCAAGCTATTCGGCGGAAAGTAAAAAATGGCTACATTCCTGGATGTAACCGGACTCCAGCATTTTTCTAACTTTTTTGTATTCTTATTTGTATGGCTCGTTGTATGGGCAATACTCGGTTACACCAAGATTCTAGGAGAAAACAGGCCTGTGCAGGTTGTGCTTGGGCTGATTATTGCGCTGCTTGCGCTCTTATCACCGACAGTAACAGGCGCAATAGCATATATCTCGCCATGGTTTGCTCTGCTGTTTGTAGTGCTGATATTCATAATTGCGGCATTGAAAGTATTCGGCGCAACATCAGCTGACATCGCTTCATTCGGCCAGCTGAAGGTTGCTTTTGTCGCATTCGTAGTCCTAATATTTGTAATAGGCATAATGTCATACGTCAGGGAACAGTCAGATATTCCTACAGGAGAAGACGTTGACTACACGAAGACAGCCTCTGTGATATTCCATCCAAAGGTTCTTGGAATAGTATTCGTGCTTCTTATCGCAGTCTTTACAATAGTTTTGATGGCAGCAAAACAAACATAGAATTAATTATTTCTTTACAGAAGCTCTCTTGGTAAGCCTTTCAAGCTTGTTTACATTATCTGTGAATGTAGGAAGCACTTTCTGGAAAACCTTCTCCATAGCTTTAATTTCTGTGCCTACCATTGAAAGGTTCTTGTCGTACTCGCCTATTTTTCCAAGAACTCCCTTATGAAGATTATCAAAAGTCTCCTTGAGGTTGTCAACATCTGACTCTATCTTTGCTATGCTTGTCTCTGCCTTTGTCTTCCACTCATTAAGCTTGGTCAAATCCTTAAGAAGGTCGTTCCACTTCTCCTGAATGATGGATTCTGCAACCTCTTCAATCTGCTCCCTGCCCTGCATCTGGCCGCCCATCCCCATTCCCTGAGGAGCTGGTGCTGGTCCTGGAGGCATTGCATGCTGCGGAGGATAGCCTGAATCAATTCCTGCCATCTCCGGGGGCAATGGTCCGCCGGCCATCATTCCTGCCTGGGACATTGCGTCCTGAATCTGCTCAGGCGGAACTCCCTGCGACTGCAATTGAACTACAATATCATCATCAGAATAACCCTGCTGCTGCATAGCAACAACATTATCTATAAGCGTATTTCCTCCAGTCTGCGGCTGCGCAGCTGGCTGTGGCCCTCTTTTTTGTCCAAACAATGGCATTTTATCACTCGGTAAAAAAATATTGATTTGCTCTATATAAAAATGTTTCTATATTTACTTGTCCTGGTCCTCCAGCGCTTCCTTGATAAGGTCCTGGACTTCATTATGGGTTACAAAGTTCACAGGCTCCCAAAGGTTGAGGTACCTTTCCAGGATTTTTACCTCATCTTTTTTCGCGCATAGCTGGAGCTCTTTAACAAATGTAAGCACCCTGTCCTTTATCTGCTCTATCTCTCTTCTTATTTCCCTTACATCTGTATTGGTTGTCTTTGTCTCTCCTATCGCCTGCTTATGGTAGCTAAGCATATTCTGCTCAATAAGCTGGGTCTTGGACTGAAGAGTGGTATACCTTTCTTCCATCGTGCGAATCCTTCTTGTCAATTCTGCAATATCCTCAGCCGTACTAGAATCAGCTGCGTTATGCTGAGGCTTTGGAGCGCCAAAGCTTATCCCGCCTGGCTTTTGCTGCTGGCCTTGGCCTGGATTCGGTTTTCCTATAGTGATTGAAGCCATTTTTAACGTTAAAAGGAAAAGTAGTATTAAAGTTTGTGTGAGTATATTGGAGTAGTACATATAATTCAGAAAAGCTTAAATACCGGACATATTATAATATATATAAAATATGACAAAGTATTAAAATATAATATAAAATATATTTTATCATATACGCAAAAGAATGGCAAAAAAGCCGATAAGCGCAACAATCGACGAAGAATTGATTGACTGGATAAACAAGGAAGTAGGGGACAGACGCACGTACAGGAACAAATCTCATCTTATAGAGATTGCTCTGGAGACGCTGAAGAAAGAGGGAAGGAAGTAAAATGGCTAAAGAAGAGAACAAGAC
>CAYUUH010000104.1:0-4536 GCA_964447855.1 uncultured Methanosarcinales archaeon
CTCATGGCCGTAAAGGCTGTAGCATGCTTCTACCCTTAGAGTGTCTCTCGCTCCAAGACCAACTGGCTTTAACCCAAACCTTTTGCCAGTTTCAAGCAGCTTATTCCACATTTCAACTGCATTCTCAGCTGATATGTACAGCTCAAATCCGTCTTCGCCAGTGTAGCCTGTCCTTGAGATAATTGTCTTAACTTTATTTACAACACCCTCAACGAAATTAAACCTCTCGAGGGATCTTAAGTCGATATCTGTGAGTTCCTGCAGGATTTCTTCAGATTTAGGGCCCTGCAGGTCAAGCTTTGCAGTCTCATCTGACTTATCAATTACTTCAATGTCAAATCCTTCTGAGTTTTTCTTAATCCATCCTAAGTCTTTTTCTATATTTGCTGCATTAACAACCAACATATATTCATTATCATTGATATGATATACAAATAAATCGTCCACAGTTGTTCCGTTTTCATAGCACATCACAGTATAGAACGCTTTGCCTTTTTCCAGTTTAGATGCATCATTGGTAATCAGCTTTTGAATGAAAATCCTGGAATCCTTGCCATTTATTATTATCTCTCCCATATGGCATATGTCAAACAAGCCAGCATTATTTCTCGTTGTATTATGCTCGTCGATAACAGTGGTATAATACACCGGCATAAGCCAGCCGCCAAACTCAATCATCTTAGCGCCTAACTTCTCATGCTCAGCTTTTAGAACAGTTTCTTTCAACTAAACACCCTGATAGAATCTTTTTATGCTTGTTTAAATAAGTTATGGTAGTACTTATTGAGCCGGAAACACCAGGGAATATAGGCGCAATAGCCAGAGTTATGAAAAACTTTGATTTTGATGACTTGGTTCTTATTAATCCCCAGTGCGACCATCTTTCTAAGGAATCACTTGACAGAGCAACCCATGCAAAACCTATAGTGGAGAGTGCAAAGGTAAGAAAAACAGAATATCTAAAAGAGTTTGATTATCTTGTTGCAACATCTGCAAAGCTCGGCACTGATTATAACATATCACGAAGCCCCCTAACTCCCGAGGAGCTTTCAGAAAAGCTTTCTTCAATAAGCCAGAAGCTTAAGATAGGCATCCTTATAGGGAGGGAGAGCTCCGGAATGACAAATGACGAGATTGCCATGTGCGATTTTATCGTTACTATACCTTCCTCAAAGAAATACCCTACAATGAATGTTAGCCATGCAGCTTCTATACTGCTTTACGAGATATTCAAGAAGCTGGGAAAGAAGAAAAGCAACGCACATATACTCCCCGCCACCAGCAAGGAGAAAGAGATAATTATGCAGTATTTTAACAAGGTTCTCGATACTCTGGAGTTTTCCACGAAAGAAAAGAAAGAGACACAGAAAACAGTCTGGAAAAGATTGTTTGGCAAGGCCTTCCTTACCAAAAGAGAGGCATTTGCCGTCATCGGATTCTTAAAAAAACTAAATAAAGATTAGAAAAGAAGAATCAGACACATGCTCCATTCTTGCAGTAGCACTCATAAGGCTCTGCAAACCTGCATCTTTGGGTTGAGTTTGTACAGTAAAGCTCTATTAGCGTGAACTTATCTTTGCAGTAATCATCCATACCGAGCGTAAACGGTCCATTGTCAGTGCATCTTCCTTTCTCATAGTATTTTATTCCATTATCAGTGTCTTCGCACCAGTCTCTATTCTCTGTTTTGTTTAACCCTTCATCAGACTCTGAATCTTGCTCTTCATCCTCTTCAGGAACATAAGCCTCTTCCACAGTTATGGAAGTAGCTTCTTTGTGATTATTCATCTCGTCTGACTCAGGAATTGAGTTATCCCAATCGATATAAACTTCTGCCTTGAATCTTCCTGTCTCATTGAAGACAAACCCTTCTTCAAGCTTTGCTTCATCACCAGGATTTAATGTTCTATTACTGATATAGGTCTCTTCTTTCCATTTGCTTTCTTCTTTTACTAAATTTATTTTGTAATTGAACCCGGCCACAGATACATTCCCTTTATTCTGCACTTTGAAATTAAGCTCATCACTATCTCCTGGTTCAGGGTATAATGTGCTCCAGTAGATTGTGCTTATCGTTAAGTCTGGCTTTGCAGAAACCTGGACCGGCGCAGGCTCTTCTTTTGCCTGAGGCTCGCCAAAATCAATATTTAAGGTCTCATTTAATGTGTCCTTTGCTGCGTCTTCAATCTCAATACATCCTGCTATAAGCACTAATGCCAAAACAAACCATACTATCTTATTCATGTTTACCCTCTTTTTTCTCGAGATATTCTTTTATCTTCTCGTTTCCTATAGGTTTTGCGTTTTGACCAAGCCCGTAATATATTTTCTCAGCCTCAGGACCCCAGCTGTAGTCTCCTTTTACTTTCTCTATCTTTTCAATCTTGAATTCCTCAAGCTCCAGCCCTTTCCTGAGATGATAATAGATGCTCCTCATTGTTACAGGAGCAAAGATATCGCGGTAAATCTTATAGATATCATAGCCATATCCCTTTTTGATAAAATAGAGAATCTCGACGATGTTCTGCCTGATTTCTGATTTTGCTGGTCTTCCTCTAGCCATAATATTCACTTTAGTTTATTGATTTATCACCATTTATATACTTTTTGTCAATATGGAAACTAAATCATATAAAATCAAAAAAACAATAAAAATATCCAAGATTTACCTTCTTAACTCTTTTTCTTCCTCAAGAATCTTAAGGGTAGTCTTGATTACAGTGTCAGGGTTCAATGATATTGAGTCAATACCGCACTTTACAAGGAACTGCGCAAACTCAGGATAATCTGACGGAGCCTGGCCGCAGATGCCTATCTTGCGCTTGTTCTTCTTGGCTTTGTTGATGACAAGGCCAATAAGCCTTTTCACAGCTTCATTCCTTTCATCATAGATGTGGCTTACCAGCTCTGAGTCCCTATCCAGGCCAAGAGTAAGCTGAGTTAGGTCATTGCTTCCTATGCTGAATCCATCAAATATCTCGCTGAACTCATCTGCAAGAATAACATTCGATGGGATTTCGCACATGACATATATCTGAAGACCGTTTTTCCCGCGCACAAGCCCATGTTTTTTCATCTCTTCCTGCACAGCCTTACCTTCTTCGACAGTCCTGCAGAAAGGAATCATCAGCTTTACATTTGTAAGACCCATATCCTCCCTTACACGCTTCATTGCAGCGCACTCCAGGGCAAATCCTTTCTTATAGTCCTTATCATAATACCTTGATGCGCCTCTCCATCCAATCATGGGGTTGTCTTCCTTTGGCTCAAACTCTTTTCCGCCTATAAGGTTTGCATATTCGTTTGACTTGAAGTCAGACATCCTTACAATCACATCCTTTGGATAGAATGCAGCGCCAATCATTGCTACGCCCTGCGCAAGCTTGTCAACAAAGAACTCTGCTTTGTCCTTGTAGCCATAGGTCATTTCTTCTATTTTTGCTTTTGCTTGAGCATCTTTAAGATTTTTGAACCCAAGCAATGCTAAGGGGTGTATCTTGATATATTCGTTTATTATGAACTCTTCCCTTGCAAGGCCTACACCATCATTTGGGATAAAGCTGAACTCAAAGGCCTGTTCGGGATTTCCTACATTCATCATAACTTTGGTTTTAGGCCTCTTTAAGTTCTTGATATTTACCCTGTTTATCTTGAATGGAATCTTGCCTTTGTACACATACCCATTTTCTCCTTCTGAACAGCTTACTGTTATTGGAGAGCCTGACTTTATTTTTTCAGTCCCGTTTTCCGTTCCAACAACACATGGAATGCCAAGCTCTCTGCTGATAATTGCTGCATGGCATGTTCTTCCGCCGCGGTTTGTGACAATAGCAGATGCTATCTTCATTATAGGCTCCCAGTCAGGATCAGTCATATCTGTTACAAGGACATCTCCCTTTCTGAACCTGGAGATATCATGGACACTCTTGATTACATTGGCCCTTCCTGCTCCAATCTTCTCGCCAACGCTCCTTCCTGCTGCAATTATCTGGCCTTTTTTCTGCAAGACGTACTCTTCAAGGACACTCCTGTCTTTCTGGCTCATCACAGTCTCAGGCCTTGCCTGAACAATGAACAGCTTTCCAGTCTGCCCGTCCTTTGCCCATTCCATATCCATAGGCTTATAGTGGCCTGCTTTCTCGCTGTAATGGTCTTCTATTATACACGCCCATCTTGCCAAGGTAAGGACTTCTTCATCATTTATAACAAACATCCTTCTTTCTTCATCTGTTGTCGGGATGTTCTTGGTCATCTTGTTTCCGCCTTCATCATAAATCATCTTTATCGCCTTGCCGCCTACTTTCTTCTGCAGTATCGGCTTTTTTCCTTCTTTAAGCGTAGGCTTGAATACATAGAACTCATCAGGGTTGACTGCTCCCTGGACAACATTTTCTCCGAGGCCCCAGGCTCCAGTAATATAAGCTACGTTCTGGAATCCTGACTCAGTGTCAATAGAGAACAAAACTCATGAGCATGCCTTGACGCTCCTGACCATTTTCTGAACTCCAATTGAAAGCGCGATTGAGAAATGGTCAA
>CAYUUH010000105.1:0-3394 GCA_964447855.1 uncultured Methanosarcinales archaeon
CCAGTCCAGCAAAGATTGAAAGACAGAATACCACCATTAGGATAAATCTACTAGGTACATGCAGAGAGTCAAATAAAGGGAATCCATGGATTAACGCCCAAATAGGGATATAAGAGCGTGAGCCAAACGATACCATAGCTAATGCCAAGCAAGTTGCGACTAGCGGCCATACTTTTTTGAAAGTTATAATCGCTCCAAAGATAGACAGGGTCAGTGCGAACAAGCCCATATACCCATAATACTCAGCCCAAGAATATGCCTGGCTTGGAAGACTTCCCGGGTTAAAGATCAAGTCTTTATTCAGTAAGGAATTAAACAGAAGCCAAGTATTAAACCCTGGGTCAGTACCTATTATCTCTGAATGGTACATACTTGCTGTGAATTCTACCATTGGAATAAGCTTAACAGAGCTAAACAAACATATTAAGATAATCATTGAGGATATATTCTTTATCGGACCATAGCGTTTTGCCTTGATTGCTTCAAATATAGCATAGAATGAAATCAGTACTAGGCTAAAATACAAGGGGTAGGTGCCTCCTTCGAGTATTATCAATGTAAGGAATAAAGCTCCTAGCACAATGTATCTAACATCTTTTAGTGACTTCAAGTAATAGTAGAAAACTAATGGGATAAATGCTACCGATAGATAGATTGTATGTCCAAGGTACAATCTTGCTTGGAAGAATCCGCTTAGCATGAAAATAAATGATGACAGGTAGCTACCTAACTTAGACATCCTAAGATATCTAGCAAGAACATACATCCCGAACATCCCAATTATCATGTGCAATAAGATATTCAGCTTTAGCCCGTGAATGACTCCAAATAGGATTACAGTTAAATATAGTGGAGACAGAAATGCCGATTGAGGATTTGCCAGTAGGGGGTTACCCCCACAATAGTAAGGATTCCATAATGGAAATTGACCATATTCAACCAACGTTTTTCTCGGTACAGCATTGTAAAACATATGCTGGTCCCAATCATTCGCGCCCAAATACTCAAACTCGCTTAGAATGGGTGTAGCCCAAATCAAGGTGACAAGTGTGAATATTAATAGGGAGGCATAATACTCTTTATTCTTTCTGAAATGGCTTGCAAAGATCATGATAATGAACTCTCTTAAGGATATAAATAACTTTTCTCAGAACTATTCATTCATATCATGCTTGAACCCTTCAAGCCATTCCTTCTGCTCTTCATGTACGAAGTTGGATACAAAGCCGAACTTGGCTGTCTGGGCCATAAGATCTAGTTTCTTATCAAACTCTTTTGCAGCATAATATGCAATCAGCTTATATTCCGGGCTTTTGCACTCTCTTATAGCTTTAGGGTTGTAGTGGACTTCGACCATCTTTTCCTTTTTGTCATACTCAAGGTAAATGGTGTTTGAGCCGCTTTCAGCCTCGTAATAAGATATATAGACCTTGTCATTTACTTTCTCAAGCTCTCTTGTGAACTTAGTGGTCTCAGAAATATCTGCAGTGCCAAATTCTGCCGCACCTATAGATTTTATTCCAGCAAGCTTGGAGGCTACACTGCTGAATACCCCCTTAACGTCAGGAGTTGTTACGAATATCCTTAACTTAAGCTCTTCTTCTGTTCTCCTTAGCTTCAGCTTTAAGTTCTTGTACTTTTTGTCAAATGTCTGGATAAGCTTCTTGTATTTAGGCAGAAAGAAATCGAAATCCCTAGATGACTCTCCGTAAGCCTTGTCCATGCCAAAGGCTACCCTCATAATCTCCTGAAAGTCCCTTTTGAAGAGGGCGAGGTCACTGGGCCTCAAGCTATCTAATATGTCAGGCATAACATCGTTTAGAATCAGCCCTTATTTAAAGGTTTTGACTTTCACGTTTTTCTCGTAGCAAGACCTGCAGTATGTGTGGATGGTCTTGCCATCATTTGTCGAGAGCCTGCAGTCCTCAGCAGAGTCAATCTGCCTTTTACAGGATTCGCATCGGTTGTACATAATCTCTTTGCTATTTGGATAGATTATCAGGTATATAAACTTTCTTGTCCAACCATGCAAACCTTTAAATACTGATTATTTTTCCGTTAGGCTTATGAAGAGAAGCTCAAGACGCTGGAAAAAGAAAGGCCAGATGCGCTGGAAATGGCAGCGTAAAAGGATGAAGAAAGAAAAGAGAAGAAGAGCTAAGAGATAATTCTAGTTAGATTTTCAATTCCTTTGCCCAATAGTCGCATGCAATATCCACTTTCTTAGCACATATTCCAGTGTACTTTTCAGGGTCTTTTAATATCTCAATCTGGGCTTTAGTGAACTTATCGATATAGCTCTTCAGTTCCTTATTCTTGAAAAATAACTCAATGAACTTCTTGCCTGTTTTCTGGCTTTCCAGCGTCAATTCCCTTACAACCTCATGTGCATCAGGGTGGTTTTGCGCTGCCAGTAGGATATATGCAGGCTCTGCTGCAACCATATCTTTGTTCATATCAAAGTTTTTCTGCAGGTTATTCTTGTCTACAACTAAATTACCCATGACTCTGTTGAGCCTTGCAACGCTAACATACAATCCTGCCAGAACTTCAGGGACAAACCTAGATGATGCAGAGTTTGTCAAATCTCTCTGATGCTCGCATATCTGGTCCATATAAACTGTAGACATCCTTGGCATGAACTCTTTCCACATAGATTTTACATTCTCAAAGTTTATTGGGTTTCTCTTATGGGGCATTGTCGAAGAGCCAACCTGTTTCTTTCCGAACTGCTCTGCAATCTCGCCTATCTCTGACCTCTGCAAGTGCCTCATATCATCAGCAAGATTTGCAATGACTCCAAAAGCAGCAGTTATTGCATGAACAAAGTCAGCCATATACTCTCCTTCAACAACCTGGGTTGACATCGGAGACGGCTTTATTCCTATTTCTGCAAGAACCTCTTCTTCGAACTTAATTGGGTCTTTTATGAACAGTGCAGATGCATTATAGGCTCCTACAGCTCCTGCTATCTTGCCCCTTAAGTTGTTTGCGGCTTTCTTTATCCTAACTATGGAAGAGCCAATCCTTGAGACATACTGTGCAATTGCAAAGCCGAAGGTAATTGGCTCTGCATGCTGGCCGTGCGTTCTTCCAATCTGGATAGTATCTCTTTCGCGCCTTGCAAGCTCAATTAATGTTTTCTCAAACTCAATAAGCTTTGGAACGATGATATCGTTTGCACAGTCCTTTAGTCTTGCAGCATCTGCTGAGCAGATTATATCATGAGATGTTGTGGTAAAGTGAACATATGGCTTTGCCTTGTCTGAAACTCGTTTCCTTATGCTGTTTGCCAATGCCCTGATATTGTGTTTTATCCTGTCTTCTTCTATATACACTTCCTGTGCAGTTACCTGTTTTGCAGCAAGCTCAACTTCTTTTGCTATCTCTTTTG
>CAYUUH010000105.1:3404-4402 GCA_964447855.1 uncultured Methanosarcinales archaeon
AACTTCAGCCATATCCAAACCTTCCACTTCATTGAGCAAATCTTCCTTTTTGCAAGAACACTTGTTAGGGCAGCCTCAACCTTTGCAAGGTATTTTACGAAGCCTTCTTCAGAAAGGTACGGCTTTAATGCCTCCTTGGCCTTTTCGTTTCTTCCATAATACCTGAAATCAAGCGGTGAAATGTTCTCAAACAGGCCTATAACTTCATCTTTAGGCTCTTCTCTTTTCTCCAGGTTGATAAGAGACTCAATATTCCTAAGGAGGTCGCTGTTTTTGTTCAATTTTATGATTATCTTGTTTTTCTCCTTAGTTTCGGTGATTAGGTCATTCTTCTTGAATATCTGGATAGTATTATGGACCTTTGCCGGAGAACAGTCAAGCCTCTCAGCAATATCTCTTATGTGCAAACTTTCTTTTTCCAATAACTTTAGAATCTCTATATTCTTTTTTGTGAAAATCTCTGAAATTTCCATCAAATCACCCCTTGCTATGAAGGAAACGTTCACTATTTATAAACTTTTTGATTTCTATTTTCTGAATTCATCATTTTTTAGTGAACACTTATGCGGATGCTTAACGGATAAGTTTAAATAATCCCCTGATTCAGAGTATCTTATGATACAGCCATTATTAGCAGTACTGATATGCCTTGTGCTGGCATATATCTTCTCTGAACTATTTCGCAAGATTGGTCTGCCCAGAGTCGTTGGCCAGCTGAGCGCAGGAATCCTTTTGGCAGTCTTTACTATTAATTACCCTTTCTTTAGCAAGGAGGATTTCACTATCCTTTCTTTTCTTGCTGACTTGGGAATAATACTCCTTTTTTATTATGTGGGGCTTGAGACAAACTTCAAGTCATTCAGAAGTAATCTAAAAAAATCTGTGCTAGTATCGCTTTTCAATACATCGATTCCTTTTATTGCAGGATTGCTAGTTACTCGTCTTGTGATGAAACTTGACATTCTCCCAAGCATGATTATCTCAGTGTGCCTTTCTGT
>CAYUUH010000106.1:0-4334 GCA_964447855.1 uncultured Methanosarcinales archaeon
TCTTTTAGGTATTGCTCTCTTTCTGACAGTATTATCTCTGCTTCCTTTAGCTTTGCATCGACCTTTTCAAGCTCCTTCAGGGCTTTCTGCTTCTTTTCCTCATAAACTGAGATTCCTGAGATTTCCTCAATAAGCATGCGGCGCTCTACTGTTGACATCTCCACGAACTTGACAATGTCTCCCTGAAGGATTATGTTATAGCCGTCAGGGTTTATCCTTGCTACATTCAACAGGTCAAGAATTTCCTGCCTTGTCCTGGCCTTGTCGTTTATTTTGTACAGGCTCTGGCCTGACTGGAGGACTACTCTTGTAACCTTGATTTCCTGTTCTTCTGTAGGGAAAGTCTTGTTTGCGTTGTCAAAGTAAATTGAGACTTCGCCTTTTTTTGCAGGCTTTTTGGATTTTCCTCCGTTATAGATAAGGTTAGAAGATTTTTCTGCGCGCATTGATTTTGCAGATGACTTCCCAAGAACAAAGCATAATGCATCAAGGATGTTGGACTTTCCTGAGCCGTTTGGACCTAAAACTACATTAAACTTCGGACCAAAAAGTAGTTCAGTATGTTTCGCGAATGACTTGAAGCCATTCATGACGATTTTGTTTATTCTCGTCATTTGGTTATGTTCTGTTGCCTTTCGGTTTATATAAAGGTTTTTGTTTGTTTTTCCCGGTTTTTGTCACCGAAGCCGGAGTATAAAAAGAAGTTGATTGAAATCAAAAATCCCCTAGACTTTTCTGCTGCTTTTCGTTTACTAGGTCTTTGTATGTCTGCCAGCTCTTCCTGAATATGTCGGGATGAATCTTGTAGTTTTCCTTGATGAACTTTTTTGTAATTGGGTCAGATGGATAACCTGAGCCGACAGGCTTGTTAAGCTTGTCTATAATCTTCTGGATTTCCTTGTCCCTTGTTACCTTGGCTATAATCGATGCAGCAGAAACAACGGGATAGTTTGCATCTGCCTTGTGCTCTGCTACAATCTCCACATCAACCTTGAGCTTTTTCTTCAGGTAGTCTGTGTATGCCTTGGGATTGTTTGAAGGGCAGTCAAGGATTGCCTTGTCTGGCTTTAGTTCGTTAATTATTTTTGCTGAGTATTCTGCTTCAAGCCAGTTAAGGTTGGTTGTTTCTGAGCTTACTGCCTCATCAATCTCTTCAGGCTGGATAATATAAAACTTATATGCATCTGCAATCTTGATTATGTCATAGAACAGCTTTTCTCTTTGCTTTGGGGTAAGAAGCTTTGAGTCTTTTACGCCTAAGGCTGATATTTTCTTTTCAGTAGCTTCCTTTAACTTTACGCCTGCTATTACCAAAGGGCCTATAACCGGACCTCTGCCTGCTTCATCTATTCCGAGTACGAATGACATAAGAAATATTGTTTAGAAGGGGATTATTAAGGTTTTTGTTTTTAGCCATACCATCTATTTCTTAGGTTCGTTCCTTTGCACTCCTATAGTGGAGGTCGACCTTATGTACTAGATCTCCTGGGTCTACATGAAGGTCCGGCTTCCTGAATACCCTAACATTTGCATCCATAGACTGGCCAGCATATTCTGTTGCATGTCTGCAGGATTCTATGCTTAAAACATGCAGATTCCTTGTCCTTTCAACAAACTGTGCATAATCAAGAATATCTCCGGAAAAGTATTTTTCAGCCCATAACTCTGTATCTCCTTCCCCTTTCATGATTTCGGAAAGCTCCTTTCCGTTAGCCCCTCCTATGATTATTATCTGTGTTAAAACCAACCCTACATCAACCTGTTTTAGGGACTGGACTGCTTCGCTTATACTCCCTGCCTTAACCACTTCATATCCATGGGGAGATAGAATATCTGCTAAACTATTAAGAAATATCATTGAATCATAAACAGCTAAAACCCTCCTGGTGCCGGGCTCTTCCAGATTTACATGATTTGGCATAAGCCAAAGTAATGCTGAACTATTTATAAAACTTTCTTAATTTATCACTATTAAGTAAGAACCTAATTGGATAGCATAAAAAAATGATTGCAATAAGCTTATGCTAGTATATCCTACTAAAGGTAACCAAGCTAGAACTAAGCTATGCAGGTCCGAGAGAATCAGAAGTGCTGTTCCAGTCTCTCTTGCTCATGCCTTTAAACCTGGCAAGAATCATTTGCAGCTCCATTTCACTATGATATTTTTCTTCCTCATAGCTTTTTACTCTTTTCGCCAGATAGTCAATCTCGCCTATTTCCTTAAAGCTGGAAAGGCCAAACTTTCTTGGGTTTTCTGATACTTTCTTAACGAAAGCAAAAAGCCTGTCTCTAAACAAGACATAAGCTACGCCATCTGAAGGTAGGGTTAATGATTCCACAACATTATCTTTAAACTCAGGAGAACTTCCATTAGATAAGTGATGTGCCATTAAGTCTGATATTTCTGAGCGATATAGGGCTGAAAGGCCGGATAATGCTGACTGAACCCTTCCATATTTTGCCTGAGTGTCAGAATCGTTGAATCTATAACCTGCTGAGGCATTCCCAAGGTAATGGCCCAGAAGGCCAGAAGCTGCTTTTCCCCTGAAGTGGTGTGCCTCCTTGAAGCCGTTTCCTTTCACATTTAATACTCCCAGAACATCTGCACCATTGATTATAGGGAATACCATGTAAGAGTCTCCATTCTCAGTGCTTGATGGCTCTGGCGCATTTCTTCCGCTTATTTTTGGTAACCTTTCCCTTATTGCAGTTTCGCTTAAAGAGCCTGGCTGAACTTCCAAACCGAGGTAACCTTCAATATTCCTTCCGTCAGAAACAACATACCTCCCATTACGCTTTTGAATGACAGAAAGCCTTGTGTAAGGGACCCCTTCTAAAACAGGATCTACTAAGGCTGAAGGTCCAGGTACTTGTTCACGTAAAGTTTCAAGGAGAACCTTGTCAGCTCCGCTGACAGAATGTTGGTTGGCAAGTGTAGTTACATCATCCAAAGACGTGGCTGGCTTGCTAAGTATTGCTTGGCATATGGTTTCAGTCCTTCTCCTAGTGTACTCCGCCGCTTTATCAGAACTATAATCCCCAGTTAAGATGTCTCCAACACCTATTCTAACCACCTTTTGTATATATTTTATATAAATTATAAATATAATATCCTAATAAGTATTTAAATCTTTTGTCAAAATATAGTAAAATTTATAAATAATGACAAATAATATCATTTTTAGACAAAGTTATTTATAAAATGCCGAATATATCTCACAAAGTATGGGCCTTTATCAAGAAAGACCCTTCCATAGAGGAAAGCTTGCTAAAAGATATAGTTAATGTTATGGCCCTTGCCAAGTATATTATAAAACGTGAGAAACTAGAGGGTTCTACACATTCGGTGATATCTGCAATAAGGAGGTACAAGAAAGAAGTACGTGCAGAATCGAGGAACCTTATCACAGAAATACTTAAGGACTCTAAGATTTCTACAAAATCGAGGATAGTGTCGATTACTATGAGCAGAGACTTCTCTTTTCTTGCAGGAGTACTGCCTGAAGTGTTCAAGCTGGTGGATGTAACTAAAGGAGATATGCTAAGAATGGCTGAGGGTAGAGAGTCTCTAAAGATATTTACTGACACCAAAAAGAAAGAAGATATGCTTAAGATAATCCCCAAAGACAAAATATTTCAGATTGAAGAGAGTCTTGGAGAGATAAATATACACCTAGATGAAAGCAAGGGAGACGCGCCAGGAATTTTATCAGCAATACTCCATGAGCTTGCTTATAACGATATAAACGTTGTTGAACTGATAGGATGTATGCCTGAGCTGATAATAATTATTAAGGAAAAAGATATCTCTAAAACGCACGATGCACTTTTGAGATTCTTTTACGGAAGCTCTTAAGATGAAAAAGAAAAACAATAGAAAAATCAAGAAGTATGCTGCGAAGGCAAAGTCCAACCATAAGGGTATTCCTAAATCATCATTAAGCAAGTCTAAACCATTTAAGAAAAAAGCCATTAAAAAGTTTAACCGCCCAATAAAAAAGAAACAATTGAAAAAACCATTAAAAAAAATTCAAAAAAAGATAAACGAACAGATTTCAAAAAAGAAAGTTATCCATACAGCGAAGAAACAAAAAAGTAGAGTAAAACATTCAAAGAAGAATGCTGTAAAGCCAAAAGCAAAATCTCACAAGAAAAAGTACATGCTTCCAAAAAAACCTGAATTCAAGAAGAAAGAGAGAAGCCAGCCTATACCTGATTCCCTGAAGAAGATTCCAGAAGATTTCTTAACCAAGAACGAAGAAAAGGCCCCAGAGCCGCCTAAAGAGGTTCTTGCCCCTAAGTACAAGGATGAGTTCATGAGGCAGTTCAATGAA
>CAYUUH010000107.1:0-4331 GCA_964447855.1 uncultured Methanosarcinales archaeon
GAAGGGAAATGCCTCCTATATGCCAAAGGAGCATCCAGCGCCCAGAAGACCTTAGTCATTCTCAATGTATTCTGAGTAACAGGCTCTGAGAAATCTCCCCCCGGAGGGCTGACAGCTCCTATGATTGACACGCTGCCATTATGGCCGTTTAGCGTAACAACCCTTCCGGCTCTTTCGTAAAATTGCGCCAGCCTTGACGCAAGGTAAGCAGGATACCCTTCTTCACCAGGCATTTCTTCAAGCCTTGATGAAATTTCTCTCATTGCTTCTGCCCATCTTGAGGTAGAATCTGCCATCAAAGCAACATCATATCCCATATCCCTGAAATATTCTGCAATAGTCACTCCAGTATATACCGAAGCTTCTCTTGCCGCTACAGGCATATTAGATGTGTTTGCGATGAGGACTGTCCTTTCCATAAGAGGTTTTCCTGACTTGGGGTCGATAAGCTTAGGGAACTCATCCAAAACTTCAGTCATCTCATTGCCTCTCTCGCCGCAGCCTACATAAACTATAACGTTAGCATCAACCCATTTTGCCAACTGCTGCTGTGAGACTGTCTTTCCTGCTCCAAAAGGTCCTGGGATAGCTGCTGTGCCTCCCTTTGCAATCGGGAAGAAAGTATCAAAAACGCGCTGGCCAGTAACAAGCGGAATTGTCGGGCCAAGCTTTTCTTTGCTAGGCCTTGCAAGCCTTACAGGCCACTTGTGGTACATCTTAACATCTACTTTTCCCTCCTTTGTTTCCAGGCGTATCACAGGCTCTTCTATTGTTTTCTCTCCTTCACTTAGGTTAATGACTTTTCCTGAAAGGTTTGGGGGCAATAGTATATGGTGGTCGATTATATCTGTTTCTTTCACAGTGCCGATTATATGACCGCCTGAAATCTCGTCCCCCACCTTGACCCTGCTTACGAAATGATATTTTTGTTCTCTGTCCAGCGAGTTAACTTCTATCCCTCTTGAGATGAAGTCGCCTGAAATTTCCGCTATCTTTGGAAGAGGCCTTGCAATTCCGTCATATATGCTCTTTAGCAATCCTGGTCCAAGCTCTATGCTTAATGGGGCTTCTGTCGACAAGACTGGCTCGCCAGGCCTGACACCAGTTGTGTCTTCATAAACCTGGATTGTTGCCCTGTCTCCGTTAAGCTGGATAATCTCTCCAATCAGTTTCTCGTTCCCTACCTTAACCACGTCGTACATCTTGCTTCCGCGCATCTCTTTGGCGACAACGACTGGCCCTGCAATCTTTGCTATTTTTCCCATTTTATTTATCACCATTCCATTATAGTTTATTATAAGTTCAGCTCAATTCCGACGGCTGATTTGATAATATCATTAAGGTCATCTGTTGTTGAAAACTCCTTAGCATCATCAGGCACACTGACAACATTTCTGAACTCTTCAAGCTCAGGAACAATCTTAATTATGCTCACATTGGCAAGTATGAATTCATCTTTAGGGACTTTGCCAAGCACTTCGAGCGCTTCTTCCCGTTTCCTTATAGTATAGCTGTCTTTTATTCCTGCTAGCTTCATACCTGTAACAAACTCAGCATTGCCCAAGACAATCATACTATCATCTCCTTAATCCTGTCTGGAGGGAATCCTGCATCAATTCCTCTGCTTATTACAAAGAGGTTTCTTTGCTCCAGCTCTTTTTTTATTAAGTAAGATATTAATGGGTAAGGCCCAAGCGTATGGCCCTTTTCTTCACCTACAACATAACTCTTAAAGAACTGATAGAGTTCGTTTTCAAAGTGGAAGAGCGAGCCTTCTTTTTCGTATTTGGCTAACGCCTTGGCTAAAGGGTCGTGATATGGAAGCCCCTTGAATTTACTTACAAACTCGTTGAGGTCTTCACTCTCGATTAAGTCGTCAAACATCTGGCAAACTTTGCTTTTATTATCTACCAGGAGGCCCTTTTGACTATCTTTTTCTATATTGCGTATCCTAAACTTTAACAGCGCAAGTATGTTAAGTAGGTCTATCTTTTTGTGGAATATATCTATGATATACTTGCCATCATACATTCTGGCTTTATCAATAACACTACTGAAATTCCTGAATACAAACTCATCGATAGCAACTTCAAACTCCTCAAGGCTGCTGTATCTTTTCTCAAACACCTCTGAGTAAGGTGTAGGCGTCATGACCACTCCAATATCTGCAATGCTTTCTGCATCCAGAAGATGCCTTAGCCTTCCTTCAGTTATATTTCCTATCGGGTAGACAAGGCTCTCATCAATCTTAGCGTTCATTAGCATTGCCCCATATATTATCTTTAGAACCTTGGACTCAAGGAACATTAGATAGGCTTTTAGCAATGGCTTGGACTCAACAGGGCTTAAATCCACAAGCTCAAGCACAGACCTGAGAAATCCTTTTTCAAGCGCCTTGTGGAAAGACCTTAAGTCTTCACTGCTTCTTTCCAGCTCTTCACCAAGCTCAGTGTCCCTCAAAAGGCTCCTGAATTCCTTCAGCGATTTTGATTCAGTCAGTTCCCAGAGCAATTGGTCTGAAACCATATAATTGCTTCTTGCCTGGATTCTTGCATTGGCATAAAGGAATTTGCTTACTGGAGCCACATTCCTGAATACAAACAGCACAATAACTGCGATAAGCAGGACTGTAAGGCTGAACACGACCACTGCAGGGTCTGAGAAAATCTGCGAGATAGCAGACTTGCTAGATGTGGCATTTAACAGGGATTCATTTAATCCAGTCAAGTTCACCAATTCTCTTGTTGCATTTAGTGTTGTGTTTAAGGAGATATTAGCCATTCTTAGTATTAGTCAAAAAGTATCTTGCTTACCTCATGCCTCAATATATCTCTTTTTGAAGCTATCATGGAATCCAGTGTGAAGTCATATACAACTCCTTCTGCCTCAAATTTCAGCCCAGTAATCTTTTTGTCTATCTTTATAGATGGAAAATCCTTTTTGTAATAGTCGCTGTCACCGATTGCAGAAAGATTCTTTAAGCTGCCTAAGCTTTTTTTTACAAAATCCACATATTCCTTGCTGTGCGCAATATCTTTGGACTTTGCTGCTGCTTTGCCAAACACAGACTCGATAAGTGCTTCGCGTTTTTCTTCAAAATCTTTCTTTGCGCTTAGCATAGCTGCGCTTAAGGCCATAGATGATGTTTTCTTGGCTTCAGAGTCAGTCTCTGTCTTCATGTGCGCCTTTAGCAGGCTTATCTTCTCTTTTGCTTCCTGCAGCATGATATCTATCTGCTGTTTTCTGTCTTTCTCTATACTTTGCACCATTGAGGAATATTTCTTCTCAATAGCTTTTCTCAAAGCATCAACATTGCCATATACTTCCATTTTTTAGCCTCTCTTGCACTATTGATTTGGTTGCTTAGGAGAGATAAACTATTGAAAGTTTATCCTAATACTCCTAATCCTACAACCAGTAATATCAATGATGCGATAAATCCGAAGATAGCCGGTGTTTCGCACTGTCATGCAAATACTATGCTTGGTGCGAATGCATCAGGGTTCTTTGTGCATGATACTATTCCTGCGCTTGCTACCATTCCCTGCATCACAGCAGAGATACCAGTTATAGCTACAATTGCCCCTGCTCCAAGCATTGCCAAACCTTGAGCAGTTGTCAGCTCTTTTGCGCTGCCTCCCAGCAAGCCTGCACCCATCAAGATAAGCAGTGCAGTAATAAATGCATAGACTGTCTGTGTCTGCGGCAGTGCCTGCAAGATTAAAGCATTCTTGAAATGCTCTTTCTTTTCTGCAACTGCTCCAGCGCCTGCCACTCCAGCTGCCTTAACTCCAAATGCAGTGCTCAGCCCAGCCACACCAAGGGCCAATGCTGCTCCGCTGACCGCATATACGGTTCCCATTGTTACCATTTTCTCATTCCTCCTAATTCTGGTTTGTTATCTTTATCCTATGAAGGTTTTCTTTCTTTCAGCCATAAACGGCTTGTAGGTCCTTCCCCCACCCTCATAAAATTTTGTAAAAAACTCTAAAAAATGAAGCCTTGTTGAGTGAATAAATGCACCCAATCCATTCATAATCACGTTGAACAAGTGCCCTACGATGAAGATTACTATAGCTAGCAAGTAACCTGCCCAGGGGATTAAATCAATGACCATCAATACCATGAAATTCACAGCTAATGCAATTCCGGCTGTACCAATTGCCAAAGCCATAAGCCTTGCATATGAGAACAGGTCTCCTATAAATCCGCTGAATCCAAATACGGACAGCAAAGACGAGACAGGGCCGCCATCAAGGAAGTTAAAGAACATCTGCAGAACAACTGCCACTCCAATGCTTATTAGCCCCAATATATTTAGCTTGAACAAG
>CAYUUH010000108.1:0-4315 GCA_964447855.1 uncultured Methanosarcinales archaeon
CATCTAAATCAATCACGTTTATGGCACCAAAAGGCTTGAACTTTTCTATAAGTCCGTCTATATCAGCAACTTCAAGAGCTTTCTTCTTGCCCTGGATAAGCTGTACAGCCTTTCCTTTCATCAAGTCAATGCAGTTGTATATCATTTTGTAAGCTCCGCATTAATCACATCATAAAAGTTATCTTTTGTAAGCAAGGTGATTCCCATGCTCGCAGCACTTTCAGTAAGCTCTTTTGTGGTATAGCCCCATGTTGCAAAGAACGGCTTAAATCCAGCTTCCTGAACCTCAAGCAGATGCTTAAACAAATCGTCTACAAGGCCAATCTCCTGTTTCTCTACATTAAGCTGTTTTGCCAAGGCGTCAAGTTTTTCTGCCTTGTTAAGCCCCATATCCTTGCCGATTATCTTCTTTTCATCAATCTTAATCCCATACTGTTCACAAAGCATGATTACTGAATCCTTGTCTTTGCTAGTAACGATAAACACATTATGATTCTCTAGTAGCTTCTCAACTTGAGGCAGAATCTCTGCAAATGGTGGAGACATCTTAAGCCAGCTTTGCAAATCTAAACTCTTTAGCCTATTTCTTTCAACATAGAACTCATCTTGGAATGTCTTGAGAATGCTTTCAGCAAAACCGCTCACAAAGATATCATACTCAAGCTGGCTTTTTATTTCTTCTTTTCTATCGATTACATAGAATATAAGCACTTGGCTCATGCCAGCTCCTGCAAAGCTTCTCAAAAACCGGAACTGATAGAAAATATCATTGTTCATCAGCCTGATTTTGTTGAAGTTTTCATAGGTCAGTTCAACTCCTCCAAATATCTTGGTGCCTGGGTTGAATTTGCGATAGACATTATATCCTGTAAGCAAAGAGTCCCATAAATTGTTAGAGATAACTCCATCAAAATCTAGCCCTAAAACTTTCATTCTCTAACACAGACTCCGAACTTCTTCACATAGTTCTTTATATCCTTGACAGTATAAGTCCCATAGTGGAATATTGATGCAGCAAGCGCAGCATCTGCTTTTCCGTCATTAAAGCCTTCAACAAAGTGATGCATTGAGCCAACACCGCCAGATGCAATAACTGGAATATTAACATTAGAGCTAATCATCTTAGTAAGCTTGTTCTCAAACCCTAATTTAGTCCCGTCTCTGTCCATTGAAGTAAGCAAAATCTCTCCTGCACCTAGTTTTTCGCACTTCTTTGCCCATACTAAAGCATCCATTCCAGTAGGATTGCGACCGCCATGTGTGAATACTTCATAGCCAGACTTTGTTTTTCCTGTCTTTTTAGCGTCAATTGCAACAACAATGCACTGGCTCCCAAATTTCTGTGCACCTTCCTTAATCAAATTAGGATTCTTAACAGCAGAGGTGTTGATTGAAATCTTATCAGCGCCAGCATTCAATATCTTGCGCATATCATTAACGCTTTTTATACCGCCGCCCACAGTAAACGGAATAAACACTTGCTTACCTACATCACGTACAATATCAATCATGATATTTCTCTTCTCATGTGAGGCAGTTATATCCAAAAAGACCAGTTCATCAGCACCCTGCTCATTGTAAGCCTTAGCCAATTCAACAGGGTCGCCTGCATCTTTTAAGCCAACAAAGTTTACTCCTTTGACTACGCGGCCTTCCTTAACATCCAGGCAGGGTATAATCCTTTTTGCTAGCATTTTAACAGCTCCATAAGCTTGATTAAGTCATCAACTCTGTCATCATTGTCAATCTTGAACCCAACTGTCCTGCAACCAGCCCTCTTTCCAGCCTGAAGGTCAAACTTAGTGTCCCCAACAAACAGGGCTTCCTGAGGCTCAACAGCAAGCATCTCGCATGCCATGATTATTCCGTCAGGCTCAGGCTTTCCTTTTTTTACATCATCTCCTCCAACAATAACATCAAAATATTTCTCAATTCCTGCCCCCTCAAGAAGCTTTCTTGCAAGAGCTTTGAACGTGTTCGTAATAAGCCCAAGCTTCAGCCCTCTTGCCTTAAGCGCATCTAATGTTTCTACAACATTAGGAAGTCTCTTAACATATTGGCTAAACATAGGGAACTTTGAAAAATAAGTTTGGGCAACTTCGCTTATATCTTCTCCAGGGAAAAACCTTTCTGCAACTGTACCTATATCCTGTGCCCATGCTCTTTTGTTGAACTCTCCTCTTGACACAGGCTCTTTCCCATAATGCTTCATTGTTTCGTTAAATACTCTGTACCATGCTTCATACGAATCTATCAACACGCCGTCCATATCGAACAATGCAGCCTCAATAGGCTTCATCTTTACAAAATTGCTGAGTATCTGCATCCCGACTTCTCCGCTTTTTTCAGGGTGGAACTGGGTCGCATACAAATTACCTCTGCATACAGAGCTTGCAAATGAAATCCCATAATCAGTTGTAGTCATAATGATTGATTTATCCTTTGGAACAACATAATAGGAGTGCACAAAATAGAAATAAGAGCTGCTTTTTACATTCCACAAAAGCTTAGAAACTTTAGAAGCATTAACTGAGTTCCATCCTATCTGGGGAATCTTTAGCTTTTTTGACTTAAACCTCTTGACTTTGCCCTTAAGCACGCCAAGCCCTTTTACTCCAGGGCTTTCTTCGCTTTCTTCAAACAATGCCTGCAATCCGAGACAGATGCCAAGATATGGCTTGTTGCCAAGGATAGCTCTTCTTATGGGCTCAACCAGCTTCTTTTTCTTCAAGGACTTCATCATATCTCCGAAGTTTCCGACGCCTGGCAGAATCAGCTTAGAGGCTTTTTCGATATCTTTGGGGTTAGAGCTTACTTTATTCTCTACTCCAAGCGCATCAAGAGCTTTTGTTACGCTCTTTAGGTTCCCTGCTCCATAATCAATTACTACTATCATTTTATCATCCAAATATCAATCAAAATAAAAAATCAAATCTTGCCTTTTGTGCTGGGTATCTGGCCTTTGGCACGCGGATTAGTTGAGCATGACATGGACAATGCACGTGCAAATGCCTTGAACACAGACTCCATCCTGTGGTGTGTTGTCCTTCCATAAGGCAGCCTGACATGTATATTCGCCTTAAGGTTGTCAGCAAACCCCTTGAAAAAGTCTTCAATCAGCTCAGTATCAAGATCTCCTGCCATCTTATCCTTGAATTCAGCGTCAAACTTAAGGAACGACCTTCCGCCTATATCTACAGCAACTATTGCAAGGCTTTCATCCATGGGCATAACAAAGTAGCCTGCGCGGTTTATTCCTTTTCTGTTTCCAAGAGCCTTGTCAAAAGCACTGCCAAGAGCAATCCCTATATCTTCTACAGTGTGGTGCTGGTCAATCTCCAGGTCACCCTTCACATTAAGGCTTAAATCAAACAACCCATGCTTTGCAAACAGCTCAAGCATGTGGTTTAGGAACTTAACTCCTGTTTCTATCTTTGACTTCCCTTTTCCGTCAATATTCAAATCAATCTTAATAGAGGTTTCTTTTGTCTTTCTTTCAAGCTTTGACTTTCTCATCTAAAACACCTTCCAGCTGGTTTATATCATCAAGTACTGCAGCAGCGCCTTTCTCTAAGAGGAGCTGTTTGTTCTTGCAGTCTATACATTCCGGCACAATCCCTATAACTCTTACTTTGGCTTTTACAGCCATCACAACATCATCAACAACATCTCCAAAATAGGTTACCGAGTCTACTTTAAGCTGTTCGATGACCATCTTAAGCCCGTAAATGTCTGGCTTCTGCTTGTCCTTAGGGATATCATCCATTGTAACAACAGCATCAAAGAACTTTCCCACCTTAAACCTTTTGAGAGCATACTCTGCTTCTTTCCTCGGCCTTCCAGTAAGGATAGCAAGCTTGTATTTCCCCTTTAGCCGGTTAAGGACCCCTTCTGCAAGAAGCCATTTCTCGTCTTTTATCAGGCCATCAAATTTCTTGCCAAGATAATACTGCTGGAATTTTGCAATCACTGCATCTTTTTCAACTTTCATCCCATTCTTCTCAATCAAGGCAGCAGTAAGGTCCCAGTCATTGTTATATCCTCCTGAGTTCTTAAGTGCCTGTATATCTTCAGCATCTATATTCTTCTTAAGGAAAAACTCAGCTGTCTTTTCTATAGCTATCCTATAAGACTTGCTTACATCAACCAATACACCGTCCATATCAAAAATCAATCCTTTCATAAAATCTCACCTAAGGCCCTAATGACTTTTTTCATCTGTTTTTTCGTTCCTACAGTTATCCTTGTGCATCCCTCAAGCAAAGGCTTATCGCTCTGGTCTCTTACAAGAATTCCTTTTTGTGCAAGCCCATCA
>CAYUUH010000109.1:0-700 GCA_964447855.1 uncultured Methanosarcinales archaeon
CTTCTTCTTTTGACTGAGGCATCAAAGAAAGCTGATGTGTCAATTGCGCAATAATCTGCTCCTGCTGGATTGCCCTTTGGTTTAAGTAATTAATCCACTCAAACATGTGCTGCGTATCCTTTTTTACATTGCCAAAAGAAACTGAAAGAATCTCGTTTAAGCGTTCAAGCTCTGTTTTCATTTTTAGTTTAGCAAACATGTTTGATCACAAGGGTATTAAGTGGCTTTTTTATTTAAATCTTTCGCATTTTTGGGACAGTCCTAGGACTTTCCTGGGACTATATATCGACGATAAAGTAGCTGGGGATGGGACTATTGTGGGACTATCTTGGGACTGTGCTGGGACTATAGTGGGACTATGATGGAATGAGGCTAAAACAGTCTCTCGACGATAAAGCAATTAAAAATGACCACTATATGAATTATCATAGGACTAAGAGTGGGACCATCTATCGACGATAAAGTGGCTGGGACTGAGACTATCTTGGGAATGAGACTGAGACTATGAAAAAACAAAGCATAGTTGGTTGATTTTTGAGAAAAGTTTAAATAAAAGCTTTGAAATAATAAGATAAAATTGTGGTTTTGGAGAAATATTTTTTAAGAAGTAAGCAGAAAAAACACAGCAAAGTTTGCTAAAAATAAATCAGATAATCAGCCAAAAGTGAAGTTAGATTTTAGCCATTAAAGCTGTTAAGTT
>CAYUUH010000109.1:710-4206 GCA_964447855.1 uncultured Methanosarcinales archaeon
GTTTGTAGAAAAGATAATCAAGATGATGGTTATTTGGCTTTAAGGTCATGCTGACCAAAGCCCAAAAAGTGATGCAAAGAAAGCTCCTAATAAAGCGATAGTTTGCACATAAAATGGCCAAAAAAGTGTGACCTTACACTGGATTAATTGGATAAGAGATATGTCCTAAAAGGACAAGAAGCTAACAAAAAAAGTGCGCAAAAATGAGTTGAAAGTGGCCCCTTGAGTTAGCTAGGATAAGTTAAGCCAAAGGTCAATGGGCCATAAAGTCAGATATTCCAGCTAACAGTTAAGGTGTGTAAGTGAAGTGCTTAAGAGCCCAGGAATGCCCTGAGGGTGCCTAAAAAGGCCTGATTCAGCCAGTAATTGGTTAAACCAGGCTGAAAATGGCCCATAGATAGACTGGAATAGGCAGAAAGTGATGGGCCTAAATAAGCCAAAAAGGCAGGAATTTTAGCCAAAATAGGAGTTTATTCATGAAAAGTGAGAGTTCGTATATAGCTTTGTAGGGTAGGGAGGAAGGTAGAAAGATGATAAAAATAGGCTCAAAATCAGCATTGGCCATCAAATTAAGCAAATTAAAGGGGTTTACTAGTCAAAAAGTGAGAGTTGAACAGTACCCTACAGACCCAGAGATAGCTGCTGAGGTATTATGGAATGCTTCATTCTTAGGGGACCTTGAGGGAAAGACCTGTGCTGACCTTGGTTGCGGCACTGGAATCCTAGGAATAGGGGGGCTATATATGGGCAATTCTAAGGTTTTCTTCGTCGATTCTGACCAGGAAGCCCTAGATATAGCCAAATCTAATGTTTCTATAGTGAAAAGTGAGGACAATGACTTGGGGGATGCTATATTCCTGCACCAAGACATGACTGGCTTCGATAAGAAGGTTGACCTTGTGCTGCAGAATCCTCCATTTGGCACTAAAGTGAAGCATTCCGACAGGAACTTCCTCGAGAAGGCTGTAACTATTGCAGACATTATATATACCTTCCATAAAAGTGAGACTAAGGGGTTTGTGGAGGCTTTTGCAAAGGATTCTGGCTTTGAAGTCAGCCATCGCTGGGACTTCGCGTTTCCATTGAAGCAGGCTATGTCGTTCCATCGTCGGAAAATCCACAGAATCAATGTCTCATGCTTCAGATTAATTAAAGCAAAATTATTTAAATAAGGTAGTAATTCCAAGAGTGTGATTAATATGGAGATAATGATTCTCGAGGAGAAAAAGGACAAAATGGTATTTGAGCTTAAGGGCGCAAGCCACACTATTTGCAATGCCCTTAAAGACGAGCTACTTACTGACAAACATGTAAAGGCGGCTACATATGCTATCAAGCATCCTCTAGTTAATGTTCCTAAGATGGTTATAGAAACAGACGGCGTTGCTCCAAGAAAGGTTATTGCAGATGCTGCAAAAAGGCTGAAGAAAGTTGTTGAAAAGTTTGAAAGCGATTTCTCAAAAGAAGTAAAATAAAATGATAACTGCTGAGCAAGCAAAAGAACTGATTGATCTTGCCAGAGATGCCATTTTAGCTCATTTGTCGAGGAGAAAACTAAGAGTAAGCTCCAAGATTAAGGCCCAGTATTCTGAAAACATGGGCGTCTTTATCACATTAAAGATGAACGGCCACCTTAGGGGGTGTATTGGTTTTCCTGATCCGGTTTATCCATTGCATGAGGGTGTTGTAAATGCTGCATTGTCTGCTGCATTCTCTGACCCAAGATTCCCGCCAATTGATAAAGAGGAGTTCAAGAATACGGCAATCGAAATCTCAATCCTTACTAAGCCGACTGTAATGGAAGTCCGCAGTCCGCAGGAATATGTTAAAAGGATCAAGGTTGGCCGCGATGGCCTATTGGTAAGGGGCACTTTCCAATCTGGATTATTGCTTCCGCAAGTAGCAGTTGAGCAGAAGTGGGATGCAAAGACATTCCTTGACCAGACATGTATAAAGGCTGGCCTTCCTGCAGATACCTGGAAAGATTTTGATTCGTGTGCTGTGCTTAAGTTTGAAGGCTATGTATATTCTGAAGAGACGCCTAACGGCAACATTATCAAGCTGCTATAGGCTCTAAAAAGCAATAATTCTTATGTTATAGGGGCTCTGTTACCATAAAGTTTAAATATTAAATAGTGCCTACCATGCATCAAAAACGGGTGTAAAATGGCATTTATTCGCACAAAAAGGATAAAAAAGAAGAGCGGCAATGTATATACCTATGCCTACCTTGTAGAAAATAAGTGGAAGAAGCGAGCCAAGGGAAAACAAAAGTCAAGGCAGAAGGTAAAGGCATATCTTGGAAGAGTCTATAATCTTGAAATGAAAAACGAAGCTGACTTCTTTGCATGGCGGACTATTGAGTTGGCTGAGCATGAGAAATATGTCAGGGAGAATTCTGTCAAAGACCTGATAATTGACCTTGTAAAGTTTGAGCTCTATAAGCACGGCTTTGATGATGTTGGGAATTTCGTATCAAACGGAGATATATTCCTGGACCTAACTAACAACAATATCTCTTTTGTTGACAAGTGCATAAGCAAGGAAGGCATTGTCCTTGGAATCAATGAAGGATTCTTATGTAAGGAAACGATAAATGGCCTCATTAATTTCTATGCCGAAGGAACTGAAGAAGAGCTGGGCTACAAGTATGCCAAGGCGTTTGTTGAGGCAGGCATAACTGTGCCAAAGGAGATATTTATCGGGCTGTTTGGAAAGGTATTTAAATTAGCAAACTGAATAAGAGACTATGAAAATCCCAAAGCATGTGGCTATAATACTTGATGGCAACAGAAGGTATGCCAAGAAGAAGGGACTTGCGCCAGGAAAAGGCCATGAATTCGGGGCTGACAGGGTAACTGAGCTTGCAGACTGGGCTGTTGAGCTCGGGATAAAAGAGCTTACACTGTATACCTTCTCAACTGAGAACTTCAACAGGAGCGCAAAGGAAAAAGCGCTATTGTTCGGGATTCTAAAAAGGAAGTTCAATGAGCTGAAAAACAGCAGGGATGATATTGAGGTAAATATCATTGGAAGGTTCAGCAAGTTCCCAAAAGATGTTCAGAATATACTTAATGAGCTTACTAAAAAAGAAAAGAAACGTAGAAAGCTTGTGATTAACTTTGCACTTGGCTATGGCGGCCGTGCAGAGATAGTTGAGGCTGTCAAAAGCATTGTAAAAAGAAAAGTTTCTGCAAAAAAGGTTAATGAAAAGATGATTGCAGATAACCTTTTCCTAAGCCATGAGCCGGATATAGTGATAAGGCCTGGCGGAGAAGTCCGTACATCTAATTTCCTTATGTGGCAGAGCGCTTATTCTGAGTGGTTCTTTATCGATAAGCTTTGGCCTGAGTTCACAAAGAAGGATCTGGCTAAGATTATTGCAGAGTATAATGCCCGCGAGAGACGGTTTGGGAAATAAATAGTTATATCAACCTATAATTTCTATTACAACAAAATATATTTATGCAAGAACTGTTGTTGCTATTGATATGGA
>CAYUUH010000110.1:0-4168 GCA_964447855.1 uncultured Methanosarcinales archaeon
ATATCGAAGGAGTTCTCGTAAAGATAAAGGAACAGATTGAGAAGCTGCGCGACACAGAAGAAGACGAAGACGCGAAGAAAAAGGCAAAGAACCAGTTGAAGAAACTGACGAGGGTTATGTGGGGCCAGGAAAAGATGAAGATTATCATTGAAGACCCCAGCGGGAATTCTGCAATTATTTCTGATAAAGCTGTTAAAGAAAAGTTCAAGCCTTAACTTGCTTTTGTTTCTCCCTGGTCAAGGCATGCGCTTACTAAGTTAGGGTATCTTAGCACACACTTTATGAACTGCTCTACAACCTGGGGCATGTATTTATTCTCAGGGGCAAGCCTGACATTCATATAAACATGTTCAATCTGTTCTGTAGGAAGAGAGTATAAGTCATGGGGATATCCTGATTCGAAATCCTGCGGAAGCCTTCTTCCCTGTCTTGTGTTGTCGTCAAGCTTCTTGTAAAGTGCCTCCCTATATGCATGCTCCCAGTTCTCGCTGAATTGTCTTTGGCATCTTGCCTTCAGGTCATACAGCTTTTCCTGATTGAATTGTGCTAATATTTTCTCATCAAAAGGAAGGCCTGCGCATCTCCTCAACTCTTCTAAAGTTGCTTCATGGGGCGTTGCAGGGTCATAGTTTCTCTTTCTGGCAATGGCAAGATAAGAATCAACAACTGATATAATCATGCTTACCAAGGGGATTTCTTCTTTAACCATGCAAAGATACCCCAAGCCATCACACTCTTCATGATGTGCATAAGCAAGGTCAGGAACATCTTTAAGGTCAGGAATATCTTTTAGCGCCCCTGTTAGTATCTGATATCCTGTAAGCACATGAACTTTCATAAGTTGCCTTACCTCCGGAGTGAAGATTTCTCCCTTTACCATAGCCTCTTCTACTCTGTCAGGCAGGGCAAGTTTTCCAGCATCATGCATCACAGCCCCATAGCCTGCAACACGAAGCTGGTGCTCATCTTTTGTCCCGAGTATATGGGCTGTAGCACATACAACAGCATACATCTTCTTAAGATGTACTGAGCCTTCTTCAGAATCGGCTCCGAAAATATGATCATGATAGGCATAAAGCCTTGATATCCTATGGTCACTTTCTCTTAGAACATCAGAAAGTTCTTCCTGCCTTTGCTCTATCTTTGAAGAAAGATTATGTTCAGCTATTACTCTAGACAGGTTCCTAGCTTGTTCAGCAACTACAATCCTCGGATGTTCAATAACCGAGGCTGGCAAAATTAACTTGCTCTCCGACATACCCACTCCCCACTAGTGGTATATATCTGAACAGGTATATAAACTTTTGTTAATAAGTATATGTTGGAGAATACAAATAAAATATAAGAGAAAAAGAAAAGAAGAATTACTTCCTCTTTACCAGGTGCTCATGCTCATCTTCGCCTGTTATTGACTCTGTGTGGCACTTCTTTTCTGTGCAGCCGCAGATTTTCTTGAGCTCTGCTGCCTTGTCGGTTTTCTCCCAGGTAAATTCGGGTAATTCTCTTCCGAAGTGGCCATAAGCAGCTGTTAGCTCATAAATCGGCCTTTTCAGCTTTAAGGTTTCAATAATTGCCTTTGGCCTTAAGTCAAACACCTTCTTTACAGCCTCTGAAATCTTTTCTTCAGGTATCTTGTTTGTTCCGAATGTATCAATATTGATTGAGGTTGGCTTTGCAACTCCGATTGAATAGCTTACCTGTATCTCGCACTTATCAGCCAAGCCTGCTGCAACAATGTTTTTTGCAACATACCTTCCCATATAAGCTCCTGACCTGTCTACCTTTGAAGGGTCTTTTCCTGAAAATGCGCCTCCTCCATGCCTTCCAACCCCACCGTATGTATCAACTATAATCTTTCTTCCTGTAACTCCTGTGTCTCCTTCTGGCCCGCCAACAACGAACTTGCCTGTTGCGTTGATATGGATGCTTGTATCATTGTCAATCCAGTCTCCGCATACATTCTGAATTACCTTCTCAAATATCTCTTCCTTAAGGGACTCTTCTGATACATCGTCAACGTGCTGCTGGGCTATAACTACAGCAATAATCTTCTGTGGCTTGTCATCTTCATATAGAACGCTTACTTGGGATTTTCCGTCAGGGCCTAGGCCTTTTATTATGCCTGACTTTCTTACTTCTGCAAGCCTTGCTGTAAGCTTATGCGCCATGCTTATTGGGAAAGGCATCAGCTCAGGGGTTTCATTGCACGCAAACCCATACATCATTCCCTGGTCGCCTGCGCCCTGCTCCTTGTTCTCTGCCTCTGTAACTCCCTGGGAGATATCTGGGCTCTGCCCGTGTATTGAGACCCAAACGCCTGCGTCATCGCAGTCAATTCCATACTCTGGGTTTGTGTATCCTATCTTTTTTAGCGTCTTTCTTACAATGCCCTGCACATCAGCATATCCGTTTGTTGTGACTTCTCCAGCAACATGGACTGTTCCAGTTGTGGTTAAACATTCGACCGCAACTCTTGAGTTGGGGTCTTCCCTGATTAACGCGTCTAGAATTGCATCAGAAACCTGGTCGCATATCTTGTCCGGGTGACCTTCTGTAACTGATTCAGATGTTATATAATATCTCTTTGCCATAAAATACCACCTTTTAGTTTTTTGTTTAAGTCTCAGAATTCTTATTTAAATATGTTCTTGAAAGAAATATTCTTATTGGAATAAATATCGGAAACTGGCGAGGATGTTTTTAAGTATGGGGCGTTTTTGCTTTCTGGAAGGCTTATTCTGAAAAAATTCCGAAAAAATGTAACAAAAAAGTTACCAGACCGCTTAAATAGTTTGGAGGACTATATGAAAATTGACATGGCAAACAAGAACGTTTTCCAAAAGGCGGAGCAGATTCGGAAACTCGCCAGCAGCCACTTTGGAAGGGAGCTTTCCAGGGCTGAGATTAAGTCTGTCCTGAGCAAGGCAAATAGCTATGCTCGCGGCAAGGTCAAGAACATAGATGAGAATATCCTTGGCTTTCTTATGAAGTTGCAGGATAACGACATAAAGCCTGATACAGCTTACAGCTTCTTCAGGATAGCTGAACTGCCTCCTGAGTGGAAAGAGAAGATATACGCAAAGAAAATAAGCATGAACAGGGCTTTAAAGCTGTTCTCAGACGCCTCTGAAAGGCACAGGCTGGAATTAGAGCACATAATCTTTACAGAAGGCATAAAAGCCTTGGAGGGGTTGAAATATGCAAAGAAAAATTCCTGAAGTCTTTGACAAGCCCATGCTTTTGAAACTTTTTACACAGATGAAGAACCCACGCTACTTCATGGGCTGTCTTTTAGGCTTCTTTTGCGGAATGCGAATAGGAGAGGTCTGCTCTCTGAAGAAAGAGGACGTTAATCTTGACAGGATGACCTTAAAAGTCGTGCAAGGCAAGGGAAAGAAGGACAGGATTATCCCAATCCCAGAAGACCTGCACAACCCATTACAGGCTTATCTGGAGTTTGCTGAAGGCAATTACATGTTTCCCTCAAGGGAAAACCGGGACGGGCACATGTGCGACAGATTGCTTTCAAAATACTTCAACGACATGCTCAAGAAAGTAGGCTACGATTACATAGCTTACAACGACTCAAGAGGCGCTCCAAGGTTTAAGTTCAGGTTTCACAGCCTTAGGCATAGCTATGCGACTTATCTTCTGAACAACGGCGCAGACATAAGGGACATACAGGCGTTACTGGGCCATGCAGACATACAAGCCACACAAATCTACACGCACGTAAGCTATGAAAGAAAGCAGGACGTAGTAAACAGAATCTTCAACAGAAAACCAGAGCCAAAACCAGAACTGCCAAAGCTGGAAATAGCAACCACACCAACAACAAACACGCAAGGCTTAACACCAGAAGAACAACAGGTTATGATGAAGCTGATGGCAAAGATGATGCTGGGGAAATAAGGAATATTTATAAGTGCCTGTTGCTTCCTCAGCGTAGTGATAAGGAATCATGTTACCTGAAAATGATGTCAAAGAAGCGTTAAGCATAGCTTATGTTCAAGCGATATGCGGGATGGCTGGTTGCAACTATGCTATAAGCCGGAAGGACTATGGCATTGATATGACTATAAAGGATGTTGCTGCAAGACCTGGTAGGGAAGCATATGAAACAGGGCATAATGTTGAGACACAACTCAAAGCCACAACCAAATTTACA
>CAYUUH010000111.1:0-4167 GCA_964447855.1 uncultured Methanosarcinales archaeon
AGTTCTTGCTGCTGCACCTCTTATACCTTCTAAACCAAATAATCTTACCCTTAGTTTGCCTTGGTAAGTGTCCTGTTTAAGTGCTTCACTCACTCCATCTGAATGCATTATCAAGAAATCTCCTGGATTAAGCTGCATGTCAACAGCTGCCCTGCTTATATCGATGCCTAGATTAGCAGTTTCTCCCTGGGACTGGACTTCCTCTACATTTCCATTGCTCCTTACGATGTTGGGCACTTCTTTTCCTATGATAAAACCAGTAAGCTTGTTTGTATTTGTGTCAAGCTCCAGCATGTTGCCTTCGGCCAGATGAGCGCCCCCCCCAGTAATATCTTTATTCGCAGAGATGAGGAAATCGTTTATCTTCTGCATTATCTCTGATAAAGGCCTTCCCTTATTAGCTTCGTATAATCTCCTTATAGCATATTTAGTTACAGCTGCCTCTGTGCCGTGGCCCGTTATGTCAAACATGATAATCCTTATCTTGCCGTTTGCTTCTTCCATAATCTGGATGTCTCCACCAACTCCTTGGCCCTGGACATCTTCATAAGGATTATATTCAACTGCAACCTCGGCTGACTTTAGAACTGGTCTTTGCTTGTACTGCGATTCACTGTCAACAATACTTTTGAGGTCTAAGGATTCTCCTGCTCCAAGAATTCCAGCATCTCTCATTGCTTTTTCTGTTGCTATCCTTCTTGCCTCTACTTTTGCCCCTTCTTCAAAGTTCCTAATCATATCAGCTATAGTATAGGATAGTGTAGGGAACTCGAACGTTGCAAGCTCAATTGCATCTTTGTATTCAATTCCTCTCTGCTGCAACGGCCTTATGAAGCCGTCCATTATGATAGCAGCCTTAAGGTCTTCAGCTAACCTTTGAGCTTGTTCATCTGTAAGCCCTTGCTGGTTCTTTATCTGTTCTGCTCTTGATGAGCATTCTTGTGAGTAAGCAATCGGGCCTGTAGCTATTAGGAAACACATAACGATTCCAATTAGTGAGATGAAGCTACTTCTTCTTTTCATTTAGCTTCACCTCTTTCAGAATAATATTTCCTTCTGCATCTTCGACAAACTTTAGCCTAGTATTAGAATTCCAGCCTTTTTCCAGAGCTAGCTCTTTAGGAATAGTTAACTTATACTGTCCGTTATTTACGACTACTTTTACCATATTAGTACTAATATATTAATATTATAGCCTTAATTAGTACTAATATATAAGGATTTTGGTATTATCATAATCACTTAATAGTAGTTACAAAACGAAAGATTTAAATAGTAGGGCTGCGTATATATAGCCTAGTTGGGGGATTATATTGACTAATACCACAAAATCCAGTGAGACACCAGAATCTGGGCAGAATGCACTAGACGAAGTTGTGTCTCTTTCTTTAGGCATTAAAGATACCCTTCTTAAGGAAGTTGTTGAGGCAGATGCTAAAGATACTGCGTGGGAACAGGGCACAGGATATAAGAAAAACCCTCATTTAGACCCAGTCCAGCTTACTGTTGAGAAAGCAGTTCTTAATTTTTCTATTGATCAAGGATTTCAGCCTTATGGCACTGTGATGGATGCCTTGCTTTATCTCGCGAGTGAAAGAGTTCCTAAGTCTCCTTTTTATAGGACAGAAGAAGGAAAGAAAAGGATGAGATGGATGTCACTTGAGACAATCAGAAAATATATTGACCATCTTGCAGATGTTATTGAAGCTGCAGCAAATGCTGAAGCATCTCAAAGGGCGCTTAGCAGCGAAGTAAAGAACTTTACATTAACGGATATTTTCGGAAGATACCACAATTACTGCCAGTTCGGCCAGAGAGGAAAGTTCGGACCAAGGTCACGAGAACTTGTTGATGGGGCATTAAGCCCTGAAAGGCATCCTTATAATATTGCGTGGGAGCCATGGTTCAATGGATTGGCCAGGACACTAAATGGCGCAAAAGAATATTTTGGAGAAGACCACAAGAATTCTCTGATTTAATCACATTCTCCTAGCCTTCTTCTTGTTTCATCTACTCTAGCTTTTATGAAGTCAGCAATTTCAGAGTTAATGTCTGCGTTAGGCAATACATTAGCATACCTGCTTACCAGGTTTTCTATAACTCTTGGCACTTTGTCTTTACCAAACAATACAATAGCATCATTATTACCCTTTGATATCAGAACAGCATCATCTGCATATCCTATGGCACTTAAAGCTGTTTCTGCTGCACCTACAACCTTTGCTCCCAGCCTTATAGTATAGCCACAGTCTGCACCGCATTTGTCAACTTCTGCTTGTATCTCTTCCAATATTCCTGGGTTTGCTTCGTATACAATCCTTCTTATCATAAAGAATGTTTCGTCCCCTCCCCTGAATCCGCCATAGTTATCATTCTCCCAATTGAGGAATTCCTTAACGGTCTCTAAATCTATAATCTTCTTATGGTCTTCATCATCATAATACCCTGCTGCCTGGGCTCTTGCATCACACTCAGATATGTCCTCATCTGTTACATGCTGAATACTGTTTATTGTTCTCCTTATTGCAGCTTGCCTTATCTTTTGGTTTGTTGTAATTATAAATCCGTCTACTTTTCTTCCGACTTGTTTTGCAAATTCAGCATTAGTTATCTCGCCTGCTTTACGCTTTCTTTCAAGTTCGGTTGTATCCTCACCGTTAAGCGCTCCGACTTTTTTTCCATCAGCTTGTACTACTAGGTCACCTTCCCTTACGCCGGTTCCTTTGACTACTTTTCCATTCTCTACTCTGTCCTGTTTTGACCAGTAAAGTTTGACTGCTTCCTGAGACTTGAATGATTCATCCTGGATTTCAACTTCAGCTAAATACTCAAGGAGCTTATTGTATGAATTTTCTTGGCTCGGGCTTCTTTGCGCATTTGACCTTAGGTCTTCAAGCTGAAGGAACCTTCCTTCAAGTGCAGGGTCATAGCCGTCAAATATATCTCTGTTGGCTACTCTTTGGCTTTCTGGCAGGCCTTTATTCCAGTCTTCAACCTTCTGGCCGTATCCTTCCTGAGTTCCATGCTCACCATTATACATAACACTCACTCTTGACCTTACTCTTACTTCCTTAATGGTTTCTCCTGCCTGCTGGTCAGCATATCCAACTGAGACTGAGAACGGCACTTCTTTTCCAAAGTATTCTCTCATCTTCCCACGTATCTCTGCTTCTTTTTCCTTCAAGACATCCGTTACAGCATTTGCCATATCCTGCCTTAGTTTTTCAATCTCCTGAGGCGTGACTTCAATGTTAGGAGGCACAGCCATATATCCTGTTTTCTGCTGTGTTGTTACTGGAATTGTAATGCCTTTTGCGGTTATGAATGCTATCATCTTTGAGTGTTGCGCTGCCATTGCCTTGCTTCCCCATTCATATCCAACACCATTTGCAGCTTTCAGCAGTTTGCCCATTGAGAATTCATAGAGCCTGTAGCCATTTGCCATCCTTCTCACCTGGTTAACAAACATGGGCATATTCAGTGCTCTATATCTGTCATGTGTTGCGAGGAAGTACATGTCTTCTTGCAGTTTCGGGCTTGGGTTAGTTTTTAATTCAGCCTTTAGCATTTCTACTTTCTCTCCTCTGCCTATCTGCTTCTTGAACTCCCCCGGAGCGTTGTCATCATCTACACTAGGTCTTGGGTCGTCTATCTTCTCCTGAATATCTTCTGACTGGAAACTTTCTGAATGAGCCTCAACCTGCTGAGGCGTTACTACTCCAGGTAAGATTTGTGAAACTTCTAGGTTGTTATTTACTATGCCTTTTATTGTACGATATATCTTGGCAGCATTCTGCAGCCTGATTCCCTTTGCAGGGACCTCTGGAATAACTGGGACATCATATCCTGCTTGTCTTAGTGCTTCTGACTGAGCCCTTAGATTGTCAGCATACTCTTTTAGTTGAGATTGTGTCAATCCAAAGAGGTCTCCCCAAGTTATCTCATCTAATGGTTTGTCTGCAATAGCCTGCGCCTCCGGTGATAATGCTTGTGCAGCTGGTTGTGAAGGTGCTGCTGGGACTTCTTCAGCAGGAATCTCAACTCTTTCCGGAGCTTCTGGCTCTGCTTCGCTTGGCCCTTCATAGCCAACTTCAGCAACTATCCCTGCCTGGCCGAGCTGATATTTTACCTGGTTTACAAATGCATTCTCAATTATTGCTTGGTCGA
>CAYUUH010000112.1:0-4129 GCA_964447855.1 uncultured Methanosarcinales archaeon
GAACTCCTTCGATATTTGTGACATAGCCGTTTGATGCAGGGCCTGGCGTGACTGTTGCCATATGTGGAATCTTGATTGTAGCTTCAGAGGACTTTACGACACGCACTTTCATATCCTCCTCAGAGCTGATTTCAAAAGTATATTTGCACGGTTCTTTCTGTTCAGCACACTCGACATCTGCCTTGTGGAAACTGCAGTTTGAGCATGACATTGAGAACACGAGAAGCTTCCCGAAGTAAGGGACTTCCGTCTCGTCTTCCATCAGCGTAAGCGTTTTCTGCCTGCACATCGGGCACATTTCATTCTCTACAACTTCTTTTGCCATGAGCCAGAAAAGGAATAAGGTTAATATTTATACTTTTCTATTTTAGAATAATCTGCAAAAACCAGAAAAATTTACTGCGCGATATCTTCGTCAGAGCCGAACTCAGTCACTTCTTCGCTGGAGTGCATCTCTTCAGCAGCCTTAGGAACTTTCTTCACTTCGCCCTTGTTTCTTGCAATCTTTGCAAATGAAGGGACAACTGCAATCCAGTCCTCGCCAAATCCTGCTATATCTCCTTCGATAGCATCGCATGTTTTCTTAAGCTTGTTTATTGCACGCTTAAGCTCAACGATATCTTTATCTTTTAATGGCTTGATATTGATTAACGCAATAGTGTGGCCTTCCCTCAGAGAATCTAGGATTGGCTTGATATGCTCAAAGTTTTCAATGACAAAAGGCTTTACTATTATCTTGGCTCTTTCCATGTTTGGCTCTGCGCCAAGCTCAACATAGCCCTCTTCCTCCTCTTCAGAAACAGTAGGAGCCTCAACACCTTTTCTTAGTCTTGAAAAAAAGCCTTTCATAATTCCACCTTTACAAATCATTACTATTTTAGAATTGTAATAAATCCATGTGATATATAAATCTTTTGTTTTTGTATATTCTACACAAAAGAAAAGCTTTTTATAGTAAACTTGAACCTCCTACCTTGATTGTTATGGCAAAAAGAATAGGTTCATTAAGAAGGAAAACAAGGCACAAGCTAAGCAAGCCTTACAGGTCAAAAGGAAAGATATCTATCTCAGGATTTTTCCAGAGCTTTAATGTAGGGGACAGAGTTTGCTTGTCTGCTGAACCGGGCTACCAGAAAGGGATGTACTTTACACCTTATATGGGCAAGATTGGAACAGTCAAGGGCAAGCAGGGCAAATGCTTTGAGGTTTCAATAGATGATCAAGGGAAGGAGAAAAAGCTCCTTGTACATCCAATACACCTAAAGAGGGCAAGATGAACAACGAAATATTTGGTGAAGTTTCTATGAGCATGGCTCAGGTAAAAGATGAGCTTCAGAAAATAAAGAAGAGAGACAAAGAGCTTAATTTCAGGGCTACCAAGACCGAGGAATATCTTGGACAGGTTGTAACTTTAAAGAATCCTGACGATCTTTTTAAGAAACTTTCAGGCCTTAACATACCAAGGCTTAAGGAGCAGCACATCTATAAGATAATGGACGTGCTTCCTGCAACTGTTGACGGCCTAAAGATAATTCTACAGGGATATACCCTGACAGTCAACAATGCAAACCTTAAGAAAATAGTTGACACAGTCAAGGAATTTACATCTAAGTAACCCTGCGTGATTTTTTATCGTTTTAAAATTCATAATATTTATAAATACAATAGGACATTGATGCTAAAATGGAGGTGGGAGTTGAAAAGGGCCATCTCGATATTTGCGATGCCCTTGCTAAAGAGGTGAACAAGCTTGTTAGGAACTTTAGTCCTAAGAGCTACCGGATTAAACCTGATAAATATGAGAAGCTTTTAGGCAACAAGTCTCTCACAATAGCAACGAAGAAGAAGAAACTCTTGGCTGCACTAAAGGAAGTGACCCTCAAAACATTAAGTATAGACTCCCATAAGACAAGTTCGCCAGGCCAGGTGCTTGATGACCTCAAGCTGAATATAAGGCTGGTAAGGGCATTGATATTCAAGCTCCGCAGCATCAATTATTACCTTGAGGATGTGTTTTTGAGCGAGATAGGCCTCAAGGAAAAGCCTAAGAACTGGAAGCAGATGCTCAATAAAGGGGTCAAATCTTTAAAGGAGAAAACATTCCTTGGAAAGAAAGACCTTGAGAGTATGGAACACACAGTTTATAAGGCTCTTGCAAGGATAATCACACTTGACGAAAAGTTATTAAATGCCTATAAAAAGAAAGAGATAAAAATAGTAAAAGATGAGCAGCTGGGCATCAGAGACCTCGAGGACCTGCTTGGCAGGGAGTCGGAGCTTTTGATGCACATGGAGGCAAAGTTTCCTCCGCCAGACAAGGTTAAGGAAGACTTGCTCGACCATAAACGGTTCAGCCACTGGATGTCCAGGGTGCTTATGGGGCTTTCAGCTTTTGAGCATGCCTGCACAAAGGAAGACAAGATATTCCAGAAGCTTAAGCAGAGCGCAAGGCTCAGGAAGAAAGTCGAAGCAAGGATTGATTACATACTCAGGGAAAAGTTTGAGCTCATGCAGCTGAAGGAGCAGCGCGTGCTTTCCTGGGACCATCCGGGAGATGTTGATGAGGCATTGCATGATGCAGCCCACCGTTATCTGGCTGCGTCACAGCTTTGAGAAAAATGGAACAAGACAAAGAAGAAACAGTAATTGTATTGGACTTTTTGCCTAATGGATATTCTTCAGACAAAAGGCCAGTATACATGAAGACTGCAATAGCCCAGGCTATAGGCAAAAAGCATTTTGTCCTTCTTGAGCTGGTTCCAAAGAAAGACATCCACTTGCAGCCTTACGAGGAAGTTTATATCGGAGAAGGCAAGCGCGATAAAATACATCATATCATAGGAAAGCTTCCGGTTGAAAGGCTAACAGCTACTGCTAAGGCTGAGCTTGAATATGTTATCAAGGATATAGTAAACAAGGATGAGGGCAGGTTTGTAGAGTTCTTTAACAAGGCGCAGCCATTAAGCACAAGGATGCACCAGCTTGAGCTGCTTCCAGGCCTGGGCAAGAAGCACATGTGGGAAATAATCGAAGCAAGGAAAGAAAAGCCTTTTGAGAACTTTGCAGACATCAAGAAAAGAGTCAAGCTGATGCCTGATCCTGAGAAAGCAATAATCAAGAGAATACTTGAGGAGCTTCAGGGAACAGAGAAGCACAAGATATTTGTAGATATGTGATTTATTCTTCTTCTCCTAAATCTTCGCCATAATCATCAATGTCAGCGCCTTCCTCTATCTTGTCACTGAGAATTTCATTTACCTTCTTTGTCTGCACTTCTTCTATTTTCTGCAGATAGTCTACATCCTGAAACTGTTCTATAGCGCATTCCTTGCAGTAAGTCTCAGAGCTGCCTTTAATGCAGTACTCCGCTTCCTTATCGCACAAGATACATTTCTTCGGCATCTGTCCGTGGATATGTTATGTGCCTTTATAAATATTAGTATAATGAAGGAAACCTTTTTAATAATCGCGTTTAACTGTACTTAGCATGTACTTTAGGCAAATTAGCAGGAAGAGGTTTCTCGGAATAAGCACATCCGATATTGAGCTGACTGATTTAGCGAAAGCCTGGTTCATGATATCTCTGGCTTTTGGAATAGTCATAAACAAGAGATTCTCTCTGAACTTTGGATATGCTTTTGCACTTGCTGCGCTCACCGTAGGAGTTGGATTTATATTCCATGAAATGGCACACAAGATTGTCGCTCAGAAATTTGGATGCTTTGCTGAGTTCAGGGCAAATACTAACATGCTTATGCTTGCACTGATAATGTCCTTCTTTGGATTCATATTTGCAGCCCCGGGTGCAGTTATTATAGCAGGGCCTGTAGGCAGGAGAAGAAACGGGATGATATCTGCTGCAGGGATAGCTGCAAACCTCACAATGGCACTGGCATTCCTAGCATTATCCATTTATTCTCCAATAGTCTTCCTAAAAAGTGTTGGCCTTTACGGCTTTGTCATCAACGGCTGGCTTGCCCTTTTTAACCTGATACCTATTGGAAACTTTGACGGGGTAAAGGTTTTAAACTGGAATAAGTTAGTGTACGGTATTATGGTCGTGATGGCTCTGATGCTTATGCTGCTGCAGAGCATGATTGGAGGATTTTAAATATGGTAAAAGAAAGGT
>CAYUUH010000113.1:0-4126 GCA_964447855.1 uncultured Methanosarcinales archaeon
CAGCCTTGCATAATCCTCAACAGGGTCTTTTGTGATATCTTCTGAGACTGGGTTATCAACCCTTGAATAGACTGCGTCACTATGTGCTCTTCTTTTCTTCCTCCATACAAACTCAAGATTCCTGAACTTTGCAAGCCTTCCCTCTAATGTTTCCGCTTCCCAGTCTGTTATATCCTCAAGCACTATTGACTTTGTGTACATCTTACCCCCTAGAAATCACCTGTTTTTTAGTCTAAGGAATATGTTATTATTTATAAAAGTTGATATAGCATTTTGAATAGATTACAAGAACTTACATCGACAGCTCGTCTTTCTTTTTCTTGACCTGAGGGTCGTCTTCGTTAGGGCCTAAGAGGTCTGCTGCCCTTGCCGCATATATCCTGCTCATGGTGATTATGCTCTGTTCAGGCCCGTCATCTCCGTACTTTACGCTGTATCCGGAGCCGTACATCGCGCTCAATGCCTGCCTTATCTTGCAGTAAGAGTCTTCATCTGCTTCCTTGTATTCAGGCGCATCCTCAACATACTGGCTTTTTTTCTTTCCTTTGCCAGGCTCCTTGTAAGAGGAGACAGCTGGCGCTTTTCTAAGGAACTGCTGAACATCATTCTCTATAACTTCATCTACTAAGTCATGGCCGTCTTTTGCATGCTCTGCCTGCTCAAGCTCTATAGCATGGTCTTCTATAGGCTTTTTTGGCTTGTGCAGCTTTATACGCTTTCTCTCTTCCTTAGGTTTATCTGCCATATTGCTTGGGAAGATGTTTTAGTATAAATACTTTCTTTAAATTCTAAGAACTCTTACTTCTTCTTGCAGTGGGGGCATCCGTTGTATTCTGCGCTGTAAAGCTTGTTGCAGAACCTGCACCTTATCTTTGGCTTTGCCTCTTTTGGCTTGGGCTCTTCTTTTGGTTTAGCTTCTTCTTTTGCAGGCTGCGAGACATCTGCCTTAGGCGCTGCTGAAGACGCGCTTGCCTCAGGAGAAAACAGAGTGAACAAATTGTTCATTATCATAAATGCACCGCATAGCCCAAACACAATAAACCATGCCTGGGTCACAGGGTCATTGAGAGATGCCTCTTTCCTTACATAAGCAACCAATGGAGCAGCAAGGAAGCCTATCCCAAGTATAATCCCTATGATTGTTCCTGGCTTTACTTTTCTTGCCTCTTTTTTAGCTGTCCCTTGAGCATTAACAGGCATGTTTACCCATGCCATGGCGCCTACAGCAGTTATTAACGACACAAAAGCCCAAGTAAATATAGAAGCGACAAACCCTGCCACGATTATAGCAAGAGCAGTATAGCTCTTTTTCCTTAAAGCCAGCGATGCAGCTGCCAATGTAACCAGAATTATAACGCCTTTAGTTACCCAATACACAATAGTCCCTGTATCTACCATGCTTTCGCACTCATCAACAGCTTATCTTTTTCTAGTCAAAGTCCTCGAACATTATGTTTGTGTTCTCGGTTACCTTTGATTTATTGGGAGTAATGCTGTGCACTTCAAATGCTCCAACCTTGTCTCCGCCTGAAAGGACCTTTCCCAAAAGCTTGAGCTTGAGCTCTTCAAGTGAGTTTTTTACAACCCTGCTTGGCTCAACAAGCTTCATTGTTACCTGATCTGCTTCATTCATTTTACCTGCTTTTGGAAGAACTGGTTTATAAATCTATTGAAAAGATTTTTTTGAAAAAGCTTAAATAACCCTTTCCCAATTCTCCTATCATGGGAAAAAAATATCATTTTCATCTTTGGTCATTCTATATATTTGCCTTTTTTCTTGTGTTCTTTATCATAGGCCTTTCTGCATTCATTCCAATGCACAGAGACGAGCCTTTTATTGTAATGATTGTTGCAGGCATTTTCTCCTTTGTGTTCGGGCTGACCCATCTCATAAAAGTAGGGCTTAAGACCTCTGTGGAGATTGACGACAGCCACATTGCAGTTAAAGGCATTTTGGGAAGCAAAGAAGCCCATGTCGGGGAAATCTCAAAGATAACTGCCCTTATGCAGTTTAAGCACCACACAACCAAAGGCGGCGCGAGGATAACAGAGCCTTCAAAGATAATCAAGGTGTTTGCCGGAGAAAAGCCCCTGATTAAGATTAATGCAAATATGCTTAAGGACAATTATTCCTTCTATTCAGAGCTAAGGCAGATGGCAGCAAAGAACAAGATAAGGCTTGAGGCCTCCATAAAGGACGAGGCAGGCTTAAGGTCAAGCATAATCTCATATGACCTGTCTATGGCATTTGCAGGAGGCCTTAAGAAGCTGATGGCTGCAGAGCTTGCAAACAAGAACCAGTTTATGGTAAGCCTGGATAAGGCCCTTAGGTCAGGAAAGATAAACAACGAGTCATGGGTTGTCTTGATGAGGGAATACAAGCGGCGTGTTGAGAAAGAAGACGACCCAGGCCTTAAGCAGCAGAAGCTTAACCTGATGAATGAGTATTATTTTAGTTGATTCTTTGTTTTTGGATAAGTTTAAATACTGGCTTTCCCCAGGATGCATCAGGTGATAATATGACAAAAAAACAATGCTGTCAAGGAAACCCGTTTGTCGGGATTGCAGGAACAATAAGCGGAATAATGGTTGCGGTAGTTGTGATGGGCCTTATATTTGTCCGTGACTCTGTCGTCGCTTTGTCTACAGCTGTTGCCTGGCCTTTAGTTGTGCTTGGAGTCTTTATGGGACTCTTCGCGTATAAGAAGAAATAGATTTTTTTATTTTAATTCTAATTTTTTGCAATAACAAAAGAATACCTGTCTCCGTAGCGGTCTTTTCCCAAGGTTATTTCCGAGCCGATGCCGACTCTTGCAACGCCATTGTTCAGAGGTCTCCTTATCCTGTCTTCTGTCATGGAGTAAGGATAGTGTTCTCGATGGAATCTTACTCCCCCTCCTGAGTGCCTGCATCTTAATTCAAAGCTCTTGGTTCCGCACTCAGTAAGCTCTTCTAGCTTCTTCCAATTCCATGAGGAGTAATCAAAACCCACTTTTATCCCGTCTGCCCAGACTCCAGATGGACCGCCAAATGAGGTGAATGAATCAGCGCAAACTAGATGTAACGGATGTCTAGCCAATTGCTCATCCGTGGTCGGCAAGTCTACCCAGGACTGGACTAAAGAAAATTCAGTATGGTCAATACCATGGTACTTAGGGAACATCAGCATAGCAACCATTATCCTGTCTGCTGACTCATTCGCAGGGAAGAGGGACTGTTTAGCGCCTTCATAGGCTGCCCTCTTTGAGGCATCGCATAAGACTTCTCGCTTAAAAACATCAACTGCTTTATCGATAAATTCAATTCTGGGGAAGGCGTACTGTGCAATCCTATGGACTGCCATGAGAACAGAGTCAACATCTATTCTTAGTTCCCTGTCATGCACTCTCGGTTCTCCCAGGTTAGAATACGCCCAAAACTGAATGTAGCCAGGGTCACTAGCCTTATGCAGCTCAATAGGAAGCTCAATGCCCTTTAGCGGGACATCCATCCCTTCAACAAGCTCATTCATTACTGAAATCACTTCAAGGCTCTTGATGTCTGCACGCGGAAAACAGCTTTTAGGGTCAACTATCTGCTTAAGCGTTTGAGTTCCTGTGAAGACCAGCTTTAGGCCTGGCTCCTCAGGAGCCTTGTGATCACTTGCCAAGTATGTAAGATCGTTCATAAATTTTGGGAGAAGCTGTTGATATTTAAAGATAACTCTTGGCCAGTGAGAAATTATTTGTCGGAAGAAACTGCACCTTAGATGTTATTCAACTTTCTCTAATGTGATATATGCGACGCCTTTTTTCTTCAGCTCTTCACCCATACCAGCCATATGGTTTGCTCCATAGACGAGCGCCAGCTGATTAAGGCCGTCAGCTCTTGCCTTTGCAACTCCGTTGCTTATGACAACTTCATTTCTTTTATGAATTGTGCAGTGTTCTATCTTTTCTTCCAATGCTTTGTAAAAAGCAGACTGCTTAAACATGTTCCTGTCAACGTTTAGAGGGTCTGCATCATGCGGGGGAAGCTGGTCTCCAATATTCAGGCGCTCGTATAGAAGCCTTAACCCTTCTCTGACCCCGTTTGAGACAAATGCATCTTTAGCCCTGTCTACAGCATCCTTCCATTCCTGGACTGA
>CAYUUH010000114.1:0-3720 GCA_964447855.1 uncultured Methanosarcinales archaeon
TGTTATGCCAACAAAGAAATTACCCAAAATTTTAGAAGAGTATTGTATTGGCTGCGGGCATTGCGTTTTAGCGTGCCACCCAGGAACATTAAAACTTGTTAAAGGCAAGTCAACAATAGTTAAGCCAGAGTCGTGCGACTCAGAAGGAAGATGCATTGCTGCATGTCCTGTTAAGGCAATCCCTCATCTTGAAGATAAAAAGTACTAGGTGATAAATATGCCGGACAAAAAGTTTTGGAGATGTACTGTTTGCAGTGATATCCATTTTGGAATGGCTGGGCCTGAAAAATGTCCAACTTGCCAGCAGGTAAACAAGTACGTAGAGATTGACAAAGAAGAAGCCAAGAATGTGACCCAGTTATGAATGAAGAAAAACTCAAAAGCGTCTGGAAGGATTACGCAGACAAGAATAACTACCTGCTTAATCCGGATAAAGAGCATATAGAGTTTATTGTCAGAGGTGTGCTAGAGAACGAGAAAAAGTTTGGGCTTAAGCTTTGCCCATGCAGGCTTCGTGATGGCAGCCGCAAAAGGGATTTAGAATTGGTTTGTCCATGCAATTTTGAAATTCAGAAATCATGGTCTGAAAAAGGCCAGTGCTGGTGCGGATTGTTTGTTAAAAATGGGCGAATTTAGAAAGTTAATTTTTGTATTGATTGTTTTTAGTGTTGTAATTTTGGGCTGTTCCGGAGAAAGTAAATTTGATGAGGTGGAACAGATGGGAGAATTAAAGTTAACAAGCCCTGCGTTTAAAGATGGAGGCAGAATACCTGATAAATATACTTGTGAAGGGGAAAACATAAGTCCTCCTTTGGAGATAAGCGGGGTTCCGCAAGGAGCAAAGAGCCTTGTTCTTATTGTCGATGACCCTGATGCCCCTATGGGCACATGGGACCACTGGATTGTTTGGAACATAGACCCGACAACAACCAAAATTGGAGAAAACTCCACTCCAGAAGGCGCTGTCCAAGGATTAAATGATTTCAGGCAGCATGAATATGGGGGGCCCGCACCACCATCAGGAACGCATAGGTATATATTTAAGTTGTATGCGTTGAATATAACATTAAAACTTCATGATGATGCTGTAAAGCAGGATGTTGAAAATGCAATGAATGGAAATGTAATTGCGCAGACACAGCTTATGGGAACATTCAGCAGAGGTTAAAAAATGAATAAAAACTTAATTTATCTTTTGATTTTAGTTTTAATTAGTGGTTGTGCTGAGTTAACAACTGAATCTGATATTGATTCAAACACAGAAGCTTCGCCAGAATGGGACGGAGTAACAGCAGCAACAGAACCTATTGAGCTTAACGAAGTTGAGATAACTGAGTACCAAGGTGAAAAGCTTGGCTCTGTCAATGACTTTAGAGAGAATTCAATTAAAGGTCCGCAATATATTGATATTGATGACTACACCATTAAGATAGATGGTTTAGTTGATGAAGAAAAAGAGCTTACTTATGAGGATGTGCTTAACCACCAAGCTTATTCAAAGCTTGTTACAATCCACTGCATAGAAGGGTGGAGTGTTAAAATCTTGTGGGAAGGCGTGTTGCTTAAGGATTTGTTTGATGAAGTTGGCTTAAGTCCAGAAGCAAATACTGTAATATTTTATGCATATGATGGATATTCAACCTCTTTGCCTTTGGATTACATCTTAGACAATGATATAATCCTTGCTTATAAGATGAATAATATCACTATTCCCCCTGAAAGAGGGTTTCCGTTCCAGGTTGTAGCTCAGGACAAGTATGGCTATAAGTGGGCTAAATGGGTCACGAGGATAAGGGTTACAGATAATCCTAACTATACTGGGTTTTGGGAAAGTAGAGGATATGATAACGATGCTGATGTCAGCATATTAAGAAGGTGATAACATGGCAAAATATAAGATTGAATTTGAAAGGGACAAATGCATTGGTGCAAGATCATGTAATGAAGCATGTTCTGATAACTGGGAAATGAAAGAAGATGGAAAGTCAGAGTGCAAGACCAAAGATATTGATGATGATAAGCTTGAGTGTAACCTTAAGGCTGCAAAGGCTTGCCCTGTTAATGCAATCCATATAAGGGATAAAGGTACGGGCAAAAAGTTAATATAAGATTACGCACATAATCAATTTAAAAGAGGTAACATTGAATAAGAATAAACTCAGCTGGATGATAGGTGGGAAAGCCGGTTATGGCATTATGGTAACTGGATTAATCTTCTCAAAAGTATGTGCGAGGCTGGGGCTTAATGTTTTTGATTCTGTTGAATATCCTTCCCTGATAAGGGGAGGGCACAACACGTACCATGCCAGAGTTGAAGAAGAGGAGATCTATTCCCATATAGAACTCATAGATATTCTTGTTGCACTTAACAAAGAGACAGTTGATAAGCATAAAGACAAAATCACTGATAATGGAATAATAATCTATGACGGGTCTGTAACAAAGATAGACAAAAATGAAGTAAGGTCAGATATAATTCTCTATGATATTGCAATGAATGATATAGCTAAGTCCCATGGAAATAAGCTTATGGTTAATTCTGTTGCGATTGGAGCAACCTTTGCGATAGTTTGTTGTGAGTTTGAGTTTGTGGACAAAGCTATAAGAGATATATTCAAGGGCAAGGAATCTAGTGTTATTAAAAGCAACATTGCTTCTGCTAAAGAAGGCTACAATCACGCAAGAGATAATCTGAAAACTGAATTTAAGTCAAAGATTTCGAAAGTTGGCGATGAAAAGGCATTGCTCACGGGCAATGAAGCAATCGCAATAGGTGCAATAAGAGCTGGGTGCAAACTTTATGCAGCATACCCTATGACTCCTGCATCTTCAATAATGCACTACATGGCTGCTCATGAGAACAAGAAAGGAATTGTGCTAAAGCAAACAGAAGATGAGATTGCTGCAATACACACTGCAATAGGAGCTTCATTTGCAGGCGTTAGGGCAATGACTGCAACATCTGGAGGAGGATTCTGCCTTATGTCTGAAGGTCTTGGGCTTGCTGCACTGACAGAAACACCTATAGTCATAGCCTTATGCCAGAGGCCTGGTCCAAGCACAGGGCTTGCAACAAGAACAGAGCAGGGAGACCTAAGGTTTGCTATGCATGCATCCCAAGGGGAGTTTCCAAGGATAGTTATAACTCCAGGAGATGTTGAAGAATGTTTCAGATTGTCAGCAGATGCATTTAACTTGGCTGAAAAGTATCAGGTTCCGGTATTTATTTTATCTGACAAGCACCTTTCAGAAAGCCATAAGACAACTGAAAGAAAAACATTTGATATAGATTACAAGGTTGACCGTGGCCCCATGGGAGAAGGCGATAATTTCAAAAGGTTCCTGATAACTGAAACAGGAGTTTCTCCAAGAGCATTTCCAGGTAACAAGAAAGCAATATTCAGAACCTCGTCCTGTGAAAGGGATGAGTATGGCTGGAATAATGAAAATCCTGAGAACAGAAAACAGCTTGTTGACAAGCGCATCAAAAAAATAAGTTTTATTGAAAAAGAGATTCCTGAGCCTAAGATATATGGTTCAAAAGATGCAGAGCTAAGCATACTAAGCTGGGGCTCAACAAAAGGCGCTGTGCTTGAGGCTATGAAATTTCTGAAAAATGATGGAATAAGTGTGAACTTCATGCACTTTAACTTTGTACTCCCATTTAAAAAAGAGGCTGTTCAGAGATTCCTAAAGTCTGCTAAAAAGATTTTGATTGTT
>CAYUUH010000114.1:3730-4112 GCA_964447855.1 uncultured Methanosarcinales archaeon
CTTGCAGCTTGTAGGAGTAATAGCTGAGCAGACAGGAATTCGCATTGGCAACAGCCTTTCAAAATATACTGGCAGACAGGTTCTGCCGCATGAGGTTTATGACAAGGCAAAAGAGGTACTGAAATGAAGGTTGAAGATTATAATACACCTAACACTCCAGTGTGGTGCCCAAGCTGCGGAAACTTTGGAATACTTATGGCTGTAAAGCAGGCATTTGCAGAGCTTAATCTTGAAAAACATAACACTGTTGTTGTAAATGGGATAGGGTGTTCAGACAAATATCACCAGTATATTGATACATTTGGATTCGAAAGCATACATGGAAGAATACTGCCGGTTGCAATGGGAATAAGGCTTGCAAATCACAACTTAAAAGTCATTG
>CAYUUH010000115.1:0-4094 GCA_964447855.1 uncultured Methanosarcinales archaeon
ATCGCAGTAATCATGGAGGTAATTCCTATTACTATGCCGGAGATTGCAGGCGTTAGGAACTTAATCTGGGAATTTATCGATGAAACGACATCTGACATTAAATCCTTGAGCCTTTCATCAACTTTATGGATTTCCTTGATATAACGCGAAACATTAAGCAAGGCTTGTGCAGCAACCTTGGGGCCTTTCTTAATAGACTGAGTAAGGACCTTCATTGAGCTCTCTATGATGCTGGACGGATACTGCGACAATGCGCCTCTTGTCCTGTCAAATATTGCCTCTTCAACACCCATTCCAAGGTTCTTGATGTTGTTGCTTACAATCTCCATGAATTTGCCGGATATGGAGCCCTGCATGGTCTCTGCGATACTCCCGAACGCCATCTCTGCAGGCATGCCGTCTCCAAGCCTGTTTCCAAGCTGAAAAAGCGCAGATGCAAACTCGTTCTCAAGCTCCTTTGACTTCTGCCTTATCTGGATGACATTCTGCGACCTGAACTTGTAATAAATTCCTATGCTTACTCCGATTGCCATCGTAATAAACATACTCAGCATCGATGCCCCAAAGCCGAACGGCCCTTTTTCTACCCCATCTATCTCTTTATAGTCCATAAAGCAGAATTGCTTTTCGCACGTGCTGAAATCATCGTCCTTTCCCCATCCGAAGTCAGGAATGCCGATGGCATGCATAATAATAGGGCTCATCCCTATCAGGAAGAATATTCCTCCGACAATAGCGCTTACTATTATAGGGTTTATCGCCAGCTCTGAGCCGCCGAACTTAAAGATTATATTCTTGTATTTCTTTAGTGCAGGGTTCATCTCAGTTATATCAGCATCACCATACCCTGTCGGCCTTGTAGCGAGGATTTTCCTTCCAAGGTAATACACTCCCACAGGCAGTGCCACATTATACAAAAGCGAGATATTATACCATTTAGGGTCTTTTGAGAAGCTCACGACTAGCGGGAGAATGACTAGGCCAAGGATTGGAAGAACGACTCCAAGCATGTTCAGCGTTGTCAGGGGGCTCTTAAGGTTCTGCGCATAGTGAAGCATCTTCTCGTAGGTTTCTTGAAGTATGACATCAAGCGCCTTGTCAAGCAGGTTAAGCCTTCTTACCTCATCGCTTTCAAAAAGCGAGCCTTCTACAAGATGGAATGTCTCTATAAACTCAAGGTTCCATTTCCTCCAGGTATTAAGATAGCTTTCAAGCGACTCTTTGACTGACTCAAACTTCTCTGTCTCAACATCCCACATAATCTTCTTTAGGTCAAGGGACAGCGGAGGCCCAAGGTGCTCAGATGCAAATCCTATTGCAAGCTCAAGGTTTGACGTGTGCCTCATGAAAGTGACTATATAGAACACGCACAGCACCATCTGGTTTCCTGATTTCATTCTCCAGCTGCTTGCCATAAACATCGGCCATGTTGCCAATGGGTTTACCATAATGAATGCTGAAAATAGGAAGAAGATAACGAAGAATGTGGACTTAAGGAGTATATAGAAGAATAATGATGTTGCAAGCCCGAAGACCAATGGGCCGAGTATAGAAAAAGAGATAGCCCCGCTTGGCGTGATGTTAAGGTGGCAGGTTTCTATTGCTTCCTGGAGGTCTGCAGCCTTTTTCTCATCAGGCTTCATCTTGAGTATCCCTTCGCTTATGTTGCACATCTTCTCATAGATGCTCATATGCTTTGGGATGTACTCCTTCCTGAACTCCTGGTATTCAGTTGAGAAAATCGTCTGCTCCTGACCAGATTCCATGCCCTCCTGGCCGCCCAGCTGTGACTCTACTTTAGCCTTGTACTTCTTGACCAGGTCATCCATCTCTTCAGCCATTTTATTATAACACTTTCTTTGCGTTTTTCTTGAGCCACTCGTTCCACTCAAAGAAAATTCTTTTTGAATCGGTTTCTCCAACCTCTTCCCTTATCCTGTCTACAGTCCTATGGAACTCATCATTGGCCCTTATCACGAATTCTGCTTCAAGCAGCTCAGGATTCTTAAGTTTGTCAGCAGTATCAACAATCGCTTTCTTGCAGTCTGCCCTGAGGTTTATGTTCTCCCATACAGCATCCCAGTCTCCTGCCCATTCCTTTATGTTCCCAGCTATAGACTTTATTATCTCAGACTCTCCGTTTATGAGGTCATTTGTCGGCTCAAGCTGGTCGGTGTTGGAGCTGTATTTCATCAGGTCCACAAACCCGCCTTCAGTGAGCGGGTCATCTGTCCAAGTTTTCCTTACCTCTGTTATCTGAAGGACTCTCCTCCACATATGCATTCCATCCGCGCTCCTGATTGGGTTTGCAATGATGCAGCAATCAAGGGCCTTGAATGATGTCCTAGGAATTCCAATTGCGTTTACGCATCGGTCAAAGACACCGTACGGACTGTCTGCGTGGAATGTTCCTCCTACTACATTTGAGCCAGCGCCTACACGCATCGCCTCAAACAGGGCAATGGCTTCTTTGCTTCTGACCTCTCCTACGAATATTGAGGAATCTCCAAGTCTTAATGTGCTTCTGATACCGTCTGTTGCAGTATACTCGCTTGACTCTTTTGCAAGCGCGCTTGCAACCTTCATCTGCACAAAGTTGTATCCTAGCTTTTTGAACGAGCTGAACGGCAGTTCAAGAGTGTCTTCTATTGTTATTACCCTTGACCTTCTCATAAGCTCAATCATGCACGAGCTCAGGAAAGATGTTTTACCGGAGCCTCTTGTTCCGCATATGAACAATGTCCTTGTTCCGTCAACAAGGAAGCTGATTAGTCCTGCAGCCAATGGCGTTACCATTCTGTTCTTTATGAACAATGGAAGTGTCCATGGCCTGTCCCTGTGCCTTCTGAATGAGAACGCGAGGCCGTTAGGCGATAATGGCTGCGTCAGTGTTGAGATTCTTGCAGCTGCGCCAGGCAGGTCAATCTCAGTGTCAAGGATTGGGTTTGCCTCGTCCAATGGCCTTCCTGAAATAAGCCTTAGCTTAGACGCCCAGGATTCTGCCTCTGCCCTCATAGGGATGACGTTTGTCTTGCAGTCTCCAAAGTCCTGGTGCACAAGGAAGATAGGCAATTGGCCCATAGGTGGGTTAACTGAGATATCCTGTACTTTCTCATCCTGGAGAAGGACCTCAATCAGCCCAAAGCCTACTGTGTACCTCACAAGGATATTTGTAAGCTCCTCAATGTCTTTCTGTGAAATCCTCAGCTTCCTATGGTCAACAAGCTCCTCAATCAAATCCCTGCCTACATTGAAGAAAACCTCTCTCATTCTTGCAGGGTCTATAAATTCGCTTCTCTTTGGCTTGTGCTCAGCCATAATCTTTCTTGCAGCATCAAGTATCTCATACCTGTCTTCAGAGAGCCTGAACTCAGGAGGAGTTATGTGGTAGAGGTATTGGATTGTCTCAGGCACAGCAAATATAGTCACCTCAGTCCCGTCAACGCTGTAGGAGTCAAGCTCTTCTCCGTCAGGCGGGTAAGATGCCATGAGCTTTGTGAAGAGGAAGTCTGGCTTGATTGTCGGAGCAAATATCCTTTTGTAGACTGCCCTGTCCCCTGGCTTAAAGCCTGCGATGTCTGCCTTTACAAGGGCGATAAGCCTTGTTGCTTCAAGAAGGCCTGTGATATACCTCAGTACGCCTATGAAATTCTCCTCGCACTTCTTGCACCGTATATCAACTGCCCTTTCTACCTTCAGGCTTTCCCTCCTGTCAATCCTCTTAAGCTCAACATAAGCTCCTATAGGATCGGACTTGAGCACGTCAGAGATTATATGCCTGACTTCGGCATACCATCCTTCAATGCACTTTGTGCATTTTGGCGTGGAAACAAGCGCACTGTAGCCATAAACTTCCTTATTCTTGATAATCGTCTTGTAAACCTTGGATACCTCCTGGAGCAGAAGAGTCTGGCCATAATCATACTCATAATGCCTTTTCTGCGACAGGACAATCTTTGTGATGTTGCCTGACTGCGCGATTATCTCGATAACCTTAGCCATGACCAGGGAATCATCTTCTATAGAAGGAATCTTCGTGTAGCCTTCGCAGTCTATCTTCAGGATTATTTCCTCTCCTTCCCTCAATATCTCAT
>CAYUUH010000116.1:0-4090 GCA_964447855.1 uncultured Methanosarcinales archaeon
AGCACGGAAACAGATATGGTGAGGTTTTGCTGCTTGGCGATGTTGCATTCATCATCCATGATATTGACCATGAAGAAAAAGAGATAAGCAAGGCAAAGATTAACGAGGATGGGAGCTTAGGAACTATAGAAGCAAGTTCCCTTGAAGACCTTGAGAAGCACCTTGCAAAGATTGAGATTCCTCCAAAGGTTTTCATCAAGGAGCCAATCTTTGAGGACCTGAAGAGAATGTTTGGAAAGGATGTTGAAGTTCTTGTTAACTACTAATTTTTTAACTACTTCATATTGATAATATAAGTTTAAATAAGCTGATTAGTTCCTACTTCACGGGGTGGTTAGATGAAAACAGGATATAAAGTTCTAGATGCTATGACTACAAAGCCGGTGATTGTTAAGCCTGGCACTACTATAAGAGACTGTTCGAAGGTCATGGCAAAGGAGCATGTCGGCTCCCTAGTAATAAAAGATAATGGCACTGTCCTTGGAATCATAACTGAGCAGGATATTGTCAGGAAGCTTGTTGCTGAAGGCATAAACCCAATTGATAAGAAAGTCGAGGAGTATATGGAGTCAAAGCTTGAGACAATAGGCCCTCAGGTAGATATATACGAAGCACTTGCAAAGATGCGGGATATGAATATAAGGCACCTTCCTGTTGTTGACAAGGGAGAGATGGTTGGGTTGCTAACACTCAAAGATATCCTTAAGATAGAGCCGCAATTGTTTGACTTACTGGTAGAGGACTTTGTACTAAGGGAAGAGACAAGAAAGCCTATTGGCACTGTGGCAAAAGAAGGCATATGCCAGGGATGCGGCGCTTTCTCCGAAGAATTGCATAGCATAGGAGGCGCTTTGGTGTGCAATGTGTGCGTCAAAGAGCAGAGGAGAATCTGATTTTTTATTAGAAAAGTTTATATAGGGACTTCTCAATAAATTTAGGTATGAAAGCGAAGGATATGTACACTGGGATAGGGACACCTGTAGTGTACATAAGGTACAAGGGGATATGGGATATGCAGGACTTGTACCAGTCGATGGTTGATTACCTGAAAAGGAAGAAATACAAGTTCTACGAGAAAATTTACAAGCACAAGCACCCAAGCCCTTTTGGAGTTGAAAGGCAGTACACCTGGAGTGCAACAAGGAAAGAGTCAGAATTCCTTGAGTTCCAGATTGATATCTATTTCCACACTTATGATGCAAACGATGTTGAAGTAATCGCTCCTGACGGCCAGAAAAAAACATTCACTAAAGGCAGGATATGGATGGAGTTCAAGGGCCAGATAAATTATGATTGGGAGAAGAGGTGGGAAGAAAGCGCCTTTTATGCTGAACTAAGGAACTTTTTCCTTAAGTATGTAGTAAGAAAAAAGATGGAGGCAATGTGGTGGGACCAGCTTTGGTACAGGGAGATTCACAAGTTGCACGAAGTGGTAAAAGAAAGGCTCAAGATGGAATCTCGGGAGTACGAACACAGATACTTTACTGGGGTGCATACTTAAATGGTGCTTAAGGTTAAGGACATTTACGGCGGGTCAGGAACTCCTGTAGCATACATAAGGTACAAAGGGATATGGGATATGCAGTCCCTTTATCAGGCTATGGTCGAGTGGTGCAAGCGCAGGAAGTATAAGTTCTACGAGAAAATTTACAAGCACAAGCACCCAAGCCCTTTTGGAGTTGAAAGGCAGTACACCTGGACAGCTGAGAGAAAAGAGTCAGAATACCTCATGTTTGTTATTGATATCTATTATCACATCTATGATGCATATAATGTGGATGTAGTGATGCCGGATGGCACAAAGAAAACAATGGTAAAGGGAAGGCTCTGGATGGAGTTCAAAGGCTCAGGCCAGTATGACTGGGAGAAAAGGTGGGATGACCATATATTTTGGGCAGAGCTGAAGAATTTCTTCAACAAATATGTGTTAAGGAAGAAATGGGAGCAGATATGGTTCCACCAGCTATGGACCAGGGAAATCCACAGCTTAGTTGCCATGGTCAGGGAAGAGCTCAAGATGGAAGCCCAGGGCCATGAATTCAGGTACAAGACAGGAGTCCATAGGTAAAATAGAAAATAATATAAGCTAAACACGCGTTAAATAAGCCAAAATGTCAGAGTTAAGAATAATTGTAGACCATATGCAGTTTGAGTACTCAGGGCTCTTTGACCTGAGCAATCTTTTCAGAACAGTAGATGCCTGGCTTTTCGAGAGGTCTTACGAAAAAAGGGCTAATAAGAATTTTGAAGAAACAACTCCCAATGGAAAGTTCATAGAGTGGGAGATTGCCTCCTGGAGAAAGATGACTGACTATGTCAGAAATATCATAAAAGTAAGGATGCTTTTCTATGACTTAAAGAAAGTAGAGGCTACAAAAGATAAGGAAAAGGCAAAGGTAACTCAGGGCAGAGTCATAATGTATTTTGACGGATATATAGAGTTTGATTACCTCCATTATTGGGATGAGCACCCTGTGCTTCAGTTCCTCAGGACATTATACGACAAGTTCATCTTCAAGGCATATACAGAGAGATTTGAGCAGAGAATAACCTATGATGTTCACCAGCTCTATGATGTTATCGAGCAGTACTTTAATGTTTATAGGCATTACAGGGTTGTCTCTAAAGTGCCTCATTTTGCGCATTAGGATTTTAGTTAAAAAAGAGGGTTTTGATGACTGACGAGAAGAAGCTGATTATTGACGGGCTTAGATTCAGCTACAACGGAGTATTTGACATTCTCGATTTCTATAAGACTGTTGAAGACTGGATACGAGAGAAAGGCTATGAACGCGAGCTGAAAAAAAAGCTAGAGCATGTAAAGCCGAACGGAAAGGAGCTTGAGTGGCATATTGAGATATGGAAGAAGCCTAATGACTGGTCAAAGACATTTATCAGCATGCGTGCAATGTTCAAGAATATCAAAGAGCTTGAAATGGTCAAGGCAGGCGCGAAAAGAAGGCTTAATCAGGGGGAGGTTCTTGTGATATTTGATGCTTGGTTCGAGACTGACCTTCAGGGAAGGTGGCAGCAAAAGCCGAGTTATTATTTCCTTAGAACATTGTTTGACAAATATATCTATATGTTCTGGGGAGAAAAAGAGAGAATGACAACGCCTTTAGCAAACGATACTTATGCCCTTCACAAGAGGCTGAAGGCATTTTTTAGCTTATATAGGTACTGAGGTGCTGAGATGAAGATTGTTATTGTAGGAGCAGGAGAGTCTGGAGGAATATTAGCAAATATGCTTTCTTCTGAGAAGCATGAGGTTTCACTTATAGAAAAAGAAGAGAAAGTGGCAGAGGACATTGCAAAGGAGATTGATGCCTTGGTGATAAAAGGAGATGCGACAGAATACTCTGTGCTTAAAGATGCTGGGATAGAAAAGGCAGATGTTGTTATTGCAATAACTGACGATGACAAAACAAACTTGATGGTATGTGAGATAGCAAAGAGCTCAAAGATACCCAAAATAATATCTAGGGTCAACAACCCTAAGAATGAGGAGCTTTTTGCAAAGCTTGGGATAACTTCCGTTGTGCCATTGGTCAGCCTTGAAATCACTAAGATAAAGAACATGCTTGAGCCTGGCAAGGAAAGGATTATCGCTGAGCTTGGAGAAGGAGATGTCCAGGTAATAGAAGCAACGATTGGAGAGAAAAGCAAGCTTATCGGAAAAGAGGCTGTTATCAAGGGCGCAGTTATAGGGACGATTTACAGAAGCGGGGAGCTTGTGATGCCTGAGAAAGCAACCAAGCTTCAGGCAGGAGATGTTCTGGTTATAATCGCTAAGTCCAAAGGGATTGACAAGATAACCAAGATTATTTCAGGAGAATGAAGGCTGTACTAAAATACCTTGGATGGGTGCTTATCCTTTCTGCACTTTTCAGGATTATTCCAATAATTGCAGCAATACACTATCACGAGCCTCCTGGAATATTTATGCTTACTGGAGCGATATCTATTTTTTTTGGAGTCATACTGATTAAGGCTTCTTCAATGATTGAAGAGAGCGATGAGCTTACCTTAACGGGTGCACTTATACTGACTGCGCTTTCTTTCCTGGTTATTCCGCTGATTGGCTCTATAT
>CAYUUH010000117.1:0-4088 GCA_964447855.1 uncultured Methanosarcinales archaeon
TTATTTAACTACTTAACAGTAATTACAAAATAGAAACATTTATATACTAGTTCTTCCATAATATGTTAAGAGGGGGTGCGTTTTTATCATAGCTAAAAGCATTGATATACTAAAGAATTTGCAATATCCAAGCGGACTATTTGCAGCTTCGAAAATGACTGTAAGCACAGGGTATAACCTATCCTGGATTAGGGATAATGTTTACGAGTCACTAGGCCTTGAAGCAGTAAAAAGCTATGCAAGGGTTAAGAAAGTCTTTAGGGCTTTGCTCGATATTCTTCTAAAGCATGAATACAAGATAGATGAGGCTATAAAGAGAAAGCCAGAATTCCACCACCAGTATATCCACGCAAGATACCATCCAGAGACATTTGAAGAGATATGGGAGCACTGGGGAAACAAGCAGAATGACGCAGTTGGCGCATTATTGTTCAAGATTGGAGACCTTGAGGAAAAGGGAATCAAGATTATAAGGGGAAAGCATGACCTAAAAATCCTGCAGAAGCTTGTAAAGTACCTTAACAGCATAGAGTACTGGAAGGACGAAGACAACGGAATGTGGGAAGAGTATGAGGAAGTTCATGCATCAAGTGTTGGAGCCTGTGTTGCAGGCCTTAAGAAAATAAGCAAGATAGTTGATGTTCCGGTTTCTTTAATAGTAAAAGGAGAACAGACACTTAACAAGCTGCTTCCAAGAGAGTCAGCAACAAAAGAGACAGACCTAGCGCTTCTTTCATTGATATATCCTTATAATGTTGTAACTAAAGAGCAGGCTGAAGCAATCCTTGCAAATATAGAGGTTAAGCTTTTGAAGCAAAATGGAGTAATCAGGTACCAGGGAGATAAGTATTACAATAAATGCGGTGAGGCAGAGTGGACAATGGGGCTTCCATGGCTTGCTATAATTTACAAACAATTAAATAGGCCTGACAAGTATGCAGAGTACATGAGGCGCACTGTTGGAGTCATAAACCAGAATGGAGAGCTTCCAGAGCTTTATTTCGCAAACACATCTATCCATAATGAGAACTCTCCGCTTGGATGGTCTCAGGCTTTGTTCCTAGTGATGATGAGGAGTTAAGATGGTAGATTACCGCTTTGATGGATTGGATAAGGACTCGCCGAATAATCCTTTCATAATTGACCCAAGAAAAAAGATAACCCCAGATATTAATATTTCCCAAATAGAGAAGATTATAAGAAAAGAAGAAGAGGAAAGGAGGGACCAGCCTCAGCAGCCTCAGCTTCCTTTGTACCTTCCTGACAGGCCGCCTGAAACACCTCTTAATCAGCCACCGAAACCAAATCAGGGTGTTGTCATAATCACTCCAGAAGACAACAAGCATAACCCTAAAGGATACATGAATATTTAATATGGTTGACCCTAAATTAGTTGATGAAGGTGGGTATTCTCTTGTTGAAGATTATCAAGAACATATCACTAAAGCTATAAGCATATCTTCTATAATAAGGTTGTCAGACCTGTTAAACGAGAATACACCTCCAGGCAGCCTGGAAAGATTATCAGACACGCATCAAGCCAGTTAAAGTCAATAACTACCCTGATAGGATACGGGATTGAGAATCAATCCCTGCATGATGTCCTAAAAAAGAACATTGGTTTTCTATTGGATGCCGGAGACTTTTATGCAGTGAGAGCAAGAAGGTCTGCTGTATCCGTATATCTTCAATATAGAAATCTGCTAAATTACCTGGATAACGACCCTTCTAAGTTATTCCCGATGAACAGTGCAAGATAATAAGGAATTTATACCTGAAATAATTCTTCAATAAGCTCAATAAACATCGCATTGCTCCATGCCTGGTTAAGGCAGCCTTCTGACTTAAGCTGTGAAGCAGAGCTAAGCTCGGCAGCGCATCCTGCAATTCCGGAATAGATTATCTCTTTTGAGCTGGCATTAAGTATTTTTTTAATATAGCTTCCAAACTTAACTCCGTCAATCCTGCTTAGCACAATAGCAGCAAGGCTGTTAAGCCAGAACCATGAGTCCCCATTATGGTAGCTTTTAGGGTCTTCTCCAGTGTGGTTTGCAACAAACAAGCTGTTGGACTTATCTATTGTGGATAATCCGCCCCAATCCAAGAACAGTTTAGGCAGCACATTCTCAAAGCATGTGGCCCATTCATCCTTGCTCAAAAGCTCGGGATAAACATATGCCGCAATAAAGAGATTAGGTCTTATCACATCATAGTCCATGCTGTCCATAAGGTATTTGCCGTTCCAGAACCTTTTCCTGGTTTCTTCCCTTAGCCATGCCTCAAGCTCTTTGTATTCTTTATCCTGAGTAAGCTCAAAAAGAAGCTTGTACATTGAAAGCCTCAATGCCTGAAGCTCAATCAAGGCTCCATCCCTGTTAAGAGAATCCATCCACGTTTCTTTCTCGTGGCATACTGCAAATCCATTATAAGTACTTCTTTGTATAAGGAATCCAACGTTCTTGTCAAGTATATCTGTAATCTTCTTTACCTCAGCAGCGCTAAACATTCCTGCCTTGATAAACTCATTAACCCTGAAATAAAGCCAGCCGACAGCATCAGCAGAGGCTATACAGCTTTCATGGAGCTTGCTGCTTAATGTGCCTTCCCTGAAATCAAAGAAATATCTCATGAGTATATTTTTCACGCCAGTCTTATCCAATGAAGAAAGGCCCTTCAACGATATAAGCTCATCCCTGGACCATATCTGGAAAAACCATGGAAGCCCTGCAAGAATCCCTTCCTCTCTTTTCGTCTTTACTCTTAATCCTTCAAGAGAGTTCAATGCATATATGTAAGCAAGCCTTGCATCATCATCTTTTATTTTCTTGACAGCAGGGCTTTTCAGGATAGAACTCACTTGTTTTTCCCTTTCTTTCTTAAGCTTGCTTAAGTTTGCTGAGATATAGTCAGCCTCGTGCACAGCAGCCCCCTTATCTCTGGATACTGATAAAACAAGATTTTTAGCCCTTAATCTTAAGGCTGAGTAAATATATCTCTCATAAGGCATAGACTTTCTGGACTCATCATCACTATAGTATCTTTTCTCCCATTCATTTATGGGCTCGAAGCTAATCCTGTCAGGCTTCATGGCAACATAAATATGGAATTCTTCCTTGCCATCGCTTTCATCCTCATTAAGGCTGGTCTTCTTTGTAAACTTCAAGATTATCTTATCGCCCTCAACATGCATCTCATGCACCCTTCCGAATTCCCTATTGTCATACGAGCCTTTGATATCAAATGAAATATCAAAGCTTGACTCTTTGTTCAGGCCGTAAACAAGCGAGCTGTGGCCTTCAGGCATAAAGAAGCTTTCAACTATTCCGTCAGAATATCCCCTCTCAACAGAATAGCATTTGTTCGTAACGGTTTGGATAGATGATTTTACATTAAGCTTTATGTTTTCTATTACCCTAAACATGTTGAGGTGGTCTTTGAAGAAAAATCCCTGGTATCTGCTTTTTGGCTTGTCAGAGAAATAAGCATAACATCCTCTTTTGTTCGACAGCATGAAATCTGCCCTCGATAAGTTCTTCTCTACTTTAGCCTTATTAACAGAATATACTAGCTTCATGTGCACCTCTTTTTAACTAGAAATTGAGTTTAGGATTTATAAATCTAACGAATTCTTATAGCATCCAGATTTCTTGGAGCAGAAGTCTCAATCCTGTTTGCCTTGTGTATAGAACTAGCTAAGTCCAAACATCTTGAGCTCTCGCCGTGGTTTACAATAACCTTCTTTGGCTTTGGATCGCACTTGTGGATAAAGTTCATAAGCTGGTTTCTTCCAGAGTGGCCTGTGAAGCCTTCAATTGTGTGGACCTGTAGCTTTATCTGGAGTATCTCTGGCCTTCCTCCCGTGCTTAATGTGAACTCTTTTTCTCCGCGCTGTATCCTGCGGCCCATGCTGCCTTCTCCCTGGTAGCACACGAACATAAGCGCGTTTTTAGGATTGTCAGCAATATGCTTTAGATATTCCACAGAAGGCCCTCCGATAAGCATACCTGAGGTCGCAACTATCACGCAGGCTCCTGTTTCTTCAATAACCTGCATTCTTTCTTTTTGCGACCCGACTTCCTTGAAAATAT
>CAYUUH010000118.1:0-711 GCA_964447855.1 uncultured Methanosarcinales archaeon
TTTAGAACCTGGTGAGCACACAAGAACCTTCCTTATTTTGCCAGTTTCGTCAGGCCCTGTTTGGAAGAGTACTTCGTCTTCACTTCTTTCCTCTATTGGAATATCCTTGCCTGACTTGCACTTAATATCTATTGTGGATGTAGGGGCAGCAACATAGAATGGAATATTATATTCTTTGGCCGCAATTGCTTTTTCTAAAGTTCCAATCTTGTTTGCAACATCTCCATTTGCAGCAATCCTATCTGCACCTACAATGACCATATCAATCTTGCCCAGGGACATTAGATGTGCACCAGCGTTATCAGGTATAATCTTGTGCGGAACATTTTCGTTCTTCAGCTCCCATGCAGTTAATCTTGCTCCTTGGCTTCTGGGCCTGGTTTCATCAGCATAAACAAATACTTTCTTTCCAGAACGGTGAGCAACATAAATCGGAGATAATGCACTTCCAAAGTCAACAAATGCCAGCCAGCCAGCGTTGCAATGCGTCTCAATATTAAACCCGTCTTTAATCAGCTTGGAGCCAAACTCACCAATTTTCATGCATGCATCAGCATCTTCATCTGCAATCTTTTGAGCTTCTTCAACTGATTTATCTTTTCCAGCTTTGAACACACGCTCAACAGCATAGAATAAGTTCTGGGCAGTTGGCCTTGTCGCTTCAATATCTTTGCGGGCTTTTTCTGGATTGGCTCCCTGAAGGAATGCCTG
>CAYUUH010000118.1:721-4068 GCA_964447855.1 uncultured Methanosarcinales archaeon
CAAACCCGGCTGTTGCGCCAATCGCGCCAGCACCCCTGACAAGCATAGTCTTTATCGCTTTGCATGTTTCAAGGTAATCTTTGCATTCATGAACCTTGAACTCAAACGGCAATAAGTTTTGCTCTATAAGAAACACAGATGAACCTTTCATCCATACAGTCCTGTAGTCTTTGTTGCTGACTTTCATATTAACTTAGATTACTTTCTTAAGGGAAGCTAAAGCAACCTCTATCTGCTTCTCACTAGGCTCTTTGGTTGTTATTTTCTGGAGAAGCAATCCTGGCTTGTTAAGAGCGCTCATAACAGCACCAGACCGGAATTTATCGCCAATCTTAAGCCCTTCATAGGATATGCCTGAGATTATCGGGATAACAACAACCCTCAGGCACAAAAGGATTCCTTTCTTCAAAACAATGGGCAGGTGAGTAAACTCAGGAAAATAGTGCATTACTATAGATGGAATAATCGAGAAAACAGCGATAGTAATCATTAATACAATTATAATAAAGCTCGTCCCGCATCTTGGGTGCAGCGTAGGGAATTTTTTTATGTTCTTCATGGTCAGTTCTTTGCCTGATTCATAGCAGTGTATTACTTTATGCTCTGCTCCGTGGTACTGGAACAAAGTCTTTACATCTTTCATAAAGGAAACACCGATTATATACCCTAGAAAGAAGATAATCCTCATCATACCATCAACAAGATTGAATAGTATTGGCCTTGCTTATTCTTTTATCCCGAACAAGGTAGTTATTGTATAAGGCAGAGCTATAAAGAATATGACCATCACTAAGAAAGAGAGCAAGAAGGTTACTGTTAGCTCCCATGGCTTTATTTCTTCTTCAAAGTCATCGGCGCTCTGCTCTGCGCTCCACATAAGGGACTTTATGCCGATGAGCATCATTTCGTAGAGGTTTACAATTCCCCTGATAAATGGAATCTTTAGAATCTTGCTCTTTGGCTTGAGCGTTTGTTTTTGCGAGATTATCTTTTTGCCTTTCCTTATAGAGGTGCATATCTTCCTCTCAGACTTCATCATCACTCCCTCGATTACAGCCTGTCCGCCAACATCTTTCTTACTCATTTTTCTCCAAATAACCATCAAACTTTAGTTTCTGAGGCTTGCAGCTTCCATTGATAAGCTCAGACGGATATTGCCTGCATACCTTAGGCCTGTTTAGGTAGATTGAACATTCATATATCTTTCCTTTTTTTCTGAGGAACATGCACTTCTTGTCAGCCTTATCTTTTAGGTAAGTATTGCCTAGGTTATCAGTATAAACGAATTCAGAAAGTCCTGCTTTTTCCATCTTCTTAATGTCAGAACCGTAAACTCTTGGAGGATAGCAGCATTCTCCGCACCTGTTGCACTTGAATCCCTTGAGCATTTTATTCCATTCTGTTTGTCTGTTTTTTTAATCTGTCTACCACAATATTGGCTATTGTCTTTAAATTGATTATGTCTTCTTCGTTGTATTCTACTAAGAGATTAATATAGTGTTCGTCCCCAGTTGCCTTGTACATCCTCCATAATGTGAGAGCATCCCCACCAGTCATGTCGCCCACAAGTTCTCTTCTCTTTATTCCAAGATCTTTTTCTACTACTTTTAACCCGCCTTTAAGGCCAATCCTGTTGCATGCAAACCTCAAGTCAAAGTGGGGAATATTTTCAGGAATCAAATCAGGATACCTTTTCTTTACAAACGGAAGGTCAAATGATGTTCCGTTGTAAGTAACAATCATCTTATATTTCTTGAACTCTTCCCTCAAAGCGTCAATATTCCAGCTTATATTTCTTATCAATGCCTTTGTCTCATAACCGTCGAACAATCCAAATAATGTCACATCTGCACGGTCGCTTAGTCCGCTAGTCTCAATATCAAAGAAAACAGTGTCTTCCTTAAAGAAGTCATAAAGGCGCCACATCTCTGAGCTTGGAAGGATACTTGCAAAATAGCTGGAATCAAAATTGTACAATGCTTTTTTTGCGTCCATTATCTGACGGTCATAATACAGCTTGCGGTGCCTTGAGATTCCTTTGACATATCTGCAGTTAAGAAAGTGGTCCCAGGTATGGATGCCCTGCTGCCAGAGATTCTGCTCTAGCTTATCACCTACTTTTTCAAGAAAAGCAAAACTGCTTCTAATCATCGGGAGAAATAAGAATAATCAGGTTTTATAAAGATTTATTTAGTGGAGTCTAGGCTTTACCCAAACAAAACAATCCCAAGAACGACAATAGAATAAAGTACAATCCAGACAGTATAGGTGAAGATAATCGGCTTTTCCTTATGCATTATCCCGTAGGCTAACCAAAACAAAGCTCCAAGCAGGTATCCTCCCCAAGTCACAATAGAAACTCCAGATGCATTCTTATCAATCCAGATATTCAATATCTGCGGAAGAGTCATTAATGGGCCAAATATTGCAACAAGGTACACAGAGTCATCCATAAGCCTCTTCCACTTATTTGGATGAGGGTATTTCTCATGTTTTTCATGTATCCTCTTCCTTAAATGATAATGGTGGAGTCCTTTTGCGTCGTGCTGGCTCATTTTATCAAGACTAGATTATATCTTTTACTAATGATTCTGCAGCTTTTCTCATGTCCTGCTCGCCGTATATCCCTCTGCCTACTATTGCATGCCAGCTTTCACCTGCTGCTTTGGCTCCTTCTGTGATTGAGCCTCCCTGCGCAACAAGCCCTGGAGAGTAGAACACAGGTTTTACGCCAAGCCCTTTGATAAGCTCCCTATACTCCTTTATCTTGTCAGGCTTGTTTCCCGGAACAACGAAATCAGTAACACCAAGCTTTGCTGCAAGCTCATAAATCCGTTTAGGTGCTTCATCAATAATATACCCTTTATCAGAAACAAGATATCCTGGGTGAGTCATCTCTCCTCCAACAATTACCCCTAGACCCTGAGCTTTTGCTGCCTTTATCCAGGTCTCCTCAGTTACAGGTCCTGCCTGAGGGAACAGGATAACCGCATCAACGTCAGAACATACTTCCATAAAGTTATTAGCCATGTCTGGAATATCAGTGCCTGCTTTCTGATGATCATAAATGATTGGCAGGTCAGTATATTCCCTGATTACATTGACGATTTTCCTGATCCCATGCGGAAGGACTATCCTAAAGCCTACCTTATATCCCCCAATGCCCTTGACATCACATGTAGACTCGACTATCTCCCTGAGTCTCATAAGCTCGCTGACGTCACAGGCAGGGATAATGGATTTCTTAAGTTTAACTATGCTCATCTCGGCTCCCACTCCTCTGGGTTGTCAAGGTATTCGATCACTTTATCATACTGCTCGTCTATAAGAAGCTTATTTTTCTTCAT
>CAYUUH010000119.1:0-3996 GCA_964447855.1 uncultured Methanosarcinales archaeon
CAAAAAGAGCCAGAGAAACAAATCAAGCAGAACCCAGTTGAAGAGCAAAAAGAGCCAGAGGAAGATATCACAAGCCCGTTCATAGAAGAGTTAGCATCGTACTTCTTAAAGAACAACGTAGGGATACTTCAAAAATCAGTTCTAAGAAAAGACTCTGAGGTTGATTTTGTAATCGAAGTCCCAAGCAATGTCGGCAGGCTTACTTATTTCTGCAAGGCAAAGGGCAAGAAGAAGATTAATGATGGCGACCTTAGCTCAGCATTTATCCAAGGCCAGACAAAAAAGCTTCCTGTCCTGTTCCTCACTAAAGGCGACTTAACAAAACGTGCTCAGGAGATGCTGAAAAACGAATTCAAGGGAATGACTCTGGCGAAACTTTAAAATGGGCGTTGCTTTCAAGGACCTGATACCTGGAAAAGAAATTTCTATAGAAGACTTAACTGGAAAAAAGATTGTAATAGACGCTTACAATAACCTCTACCAGTATATCACAACCATAAGGCAGCGCGATGGAACTCCATTGATGGACTCAAAAGGCAGGGTTACATCACACTTGGTTGGATTGTTTAACAGAACAACAAGATTAATGCAGTCCCATATAATGCCTGCCTTTGTATTTGATGGAAAAGCCCCGGACCTTAAGACAAAGGAGCGCGAAAGAAGAAAATCCCTAAAGATTGAAGCAGAGCAGAAATACCAAGAAGCAAAGGAAAAAGAAGACGAAGAAGAGATGAAGAAATACGCCTCAAGAACCTCAAGGCTTACTCAGGACATGATTGAGGAGGCAAAAAAGGTCATCAGCGCATTAGGCCTTCCGATAATACAGGCTCCTTCAGAAGGAGAGGCCCAGGCAGCATACATTGCAAAGAAAGGGGACGCATTTACAACAGTAAGCCAGGACTTTGACACTTTGCTTTATGGAGCTCCAAAACTAGTCAGGAACCTTTCCATAGCAGGAAAGAGAAAAAAAGCAAACTCACCAATATACGAGACAATAAACCCAGAGATGATAGACCTTACAGAGACCCTAAACAACCTCGGAATAGACAACAACCAGCTTATAGCATTGGCAATGCTTATAGGAACAGACTATAATTGCCAGGGAATAAAAGGCATCGGGCCAAAGAATGCGCTTAAGCTTGTAAAGAAGCACGGCTCAGACTTTGATGCATTGTTTAATGAGACCAAATGGAAAGATTTCTACGAATTCCCATGGACAGAAGTCTATTACCTTTTCAAGAATATGCCTGTAACAGATGATTATATGCTTGAATGGAAAGACCCAGACTGGGAAGCAATCAACAAAATCCTCGTCGATGAACATGAGTTTTCACAATCAAGGGTTGACAGCGCAAAGGAAAAGCTCACAAAGAACAGGTCTGCAAAGCAGCAGAAAGGCCTGGGAGACTTTTTCTGATACACACAATGTGTGTATAGATTAAGAGCAGGGCTAATACATACAATGTATGTATTAACAAGGAAAGCTATAATACACACAATGTGTGTACATGTAAAATGAAAGAATCGTTAAAAGAAAGCCTAAAACAGCATCTAAGCGAAAAAGACCTGGGGTTGGTGCCTTCTTCATTTGATATAGTTGGAGATATAATCATTTTTGCCGATTTTCCAAAAGAACTTAAGAAGAAAGAGAAGGTTATAGCAGAAAAATTGCTCGAGCTCCATAAAAATGCAAGAGTTGTCTGCAAGAAAACAGCAAAATACTCAGGTACATATAGGACACCAAAGCTTAAGATAATCTCAGGAGAAAAGAGAAAGGAAACAACCCACAAAGAAAATGCAGTTTCTATCAAGCTTAATGTTGAGAAGTGCTATTTCTCTCCAAGGTCTTCCACAGAAAGAAAACGCATAGCAGAACAAGTAAAAGAAGATGAAGAAGTTCTCGTTATGTTTTCTGGAGTTGCGCCGTATCCTTTGGTGATTGCAAAGAACTCAAAGCCAAAATCAGTGTATGGTATCGAGATAAACCCAACCGCGCACAAATATGCTATGGAGAACGTAAAAAAGAACAAGCTAGAGGACAAAATCACCCTTTTCAAAGGGGATGTAAGAAAAGTAATGCCAAAATCAGGCAAAAATTTTGATAGGATTGCAATGCCCTTGCCAAGGAGCGCAGAAAACTTCCTCGATTTAGCAATCAACGCAGCAAAACCAAAAGGAATAATCCACTTTTACGATTTCCTCAATGAAAATGAGTTCGATAAGGCGAAGGAAAAGATAGACTCAGCATGCAGAAAAGCAAAAAGGAAGTGCAAAATTCTAAATCTAGTAAAATGCGGCCAGTTTGGTCCTGGCGTTTTCAGGATTTGTGTTGATTTTAAGGCTCTATAAGTTAAGTTTTTATATTGATGATGATTATTCTCTCTTGAAAGTGCAACATGCGATGATTAAGTGAACACCATTTGAAGCCAAAAGCTGATGAAATACGGTAGTAACTGCTGAGCATGCACAGATTTCGCACAAATTAAGAATTAATTCTAACTAACTCATCCAAACATATTCATGTAATCTTCGCCTTCAAGGGTTTCTTCCTGCCTTACCTTGTCGATTGCCATCATCAAGTCGTTCTTGGTTATCTTTGTCCTGTTTTCCCTTATTGCAAAGTATCCTGCTTCAGTGCATACTGCATTTATCTCAGCGCCAGAGAATCCTTCCATACTTTCTGATATTGATTCAAGGTTGATGTCCTTATCAAGGCTCATATTCTTTGTGTGAATCTTCATTATCTGCAGCCTTGCTTCCTTGTTTGGAGCTCCGATGTGTATCAGCCTGTCAAGCCTTCCTGGCCTTGTGACTGCAGGGTCAAGGATATCTTTCCTGTTTGTTGCGCCAATAATCTTAACATCGCCAAGCGGCTTAAAGCCGTCAAGCTCTGCAAGAAGCTGCATGAAAGTCCTATTTACTTCCCTCTCGCCAGAGGTTCCTATCTCTACTCTTTTTGCAGCAAGCGCATCAATCTCATCTATGAACACTATTGATGGAGCCTTCTTCCTGGCAAGCTCGAAAATCTCTTTTACAAGCTTTGCTCCTTCACCAATGAACTTTTGAACAAGCTCTGAGCCGACAATCTCAATGAATGTAGAGTTAGTAGATGCAGCAACAGCCTTTGCAAGCAACGTTTTTCCTGTTCCTGGCGGGCCGTAAAGAAGAATTCCTTTTGGAGGCTTTATTCCAACTTTCTTGAAAAGGTTTGGCTTAAGCAGAGGAAGCTCAACAACCTCTTTTATCTCTCTTGCCTGGTCTTCAAGGCCTCCAACTTCATCCCACGAAACAGTTGGCTTCTCAACAATAACAAATTTCTCAACGTTAAACTTCTTGGATATATCCAAAGTCTTGACAACAGTAAGGTTCTTTTGCTCAGCAAGAACAGTCTGGCCTGGCTTTAGACCCGCAGCGCATTCCTCAGAAATCCTGACTGAAAACTGGTTTCCGTTTGGGATCTTTATTATAGCCGTATTATCCTCGAGAATGTCCTTTATTTCGCAGACCATCAACGGAGGGCTTTTAAACCTGTCAAGCTCTGCCTTTAGATTGTTTACAGTTTCCTTAAGAACCCTATTTTCATCTTCAAGATGGGTATTATCAGCAGTGTAACGGTAAATGACGCTGTCAAGAATGTTTTTTCCGTTTACTTTCATGGTATCCTTGGAATAAATTCTCCTTTAAATAGCTTTTCTTTCAGAGTATTCTTCCGTTTTCAACAATTGTTTTTCCGTCTACAAAAATTGTCGGGTTTGAAAAAACGCAGTCGATGTGGAACGGCACATTCAGCCTACCTCCAAAAGAAATATTATTCCCAAAAGCAATATGCGCAGTCCCCAAAATTTTTTCATCCTCAAGCGTCGCTCCTGTTGCCTTTGCTTTCGGGTTTGTTCCAATCCCAAGTTCAGCTACATTCCTGAACTCTTCGTTTGCGAGAAGCTCCTTCAGCTTGCCGGCAGACTTCCCTCCATCAATAATCGTAACCTTTCCTTTAAC
>CAYUUH010000120.1:0-3991 GCA_964447855.1 uncultured Methanosarcinales archaeon
ATGGATATACTACAACTCAATTGAATGATATTACAGGTGATGCAGCAAGTATGGAGATTATTAGGGGTGGAACGACAGTTGTAGGAGGAACTACTCCACCGCCTGCTCCTCCTCCGGCAGCGCCTCCACAAGTACCAGCAGCACCGCCTGCTGCTCCTCCAGCCAATATAGACTTGACAGGAAAATCGGCTACTTTAACTGATGGCGACCCAAATACTCCTGGAGACCAAGCATATTACCAAGACCCAGCCACTGGAGCATGGTATACGTATCCGGCTGGGGCTCCAGTAACTAATCCTACTACTTCAGCTAGCCTTACCAACCAAAAGAATGCACAAGACCAAGCAGCCGCAGACCAAGCAGCCCAAGACAGACAAGATTCAATGGCATTCATAATCGGCTCGATATTCAACCCAGGTGCTGGAGCACAGCAATGGTCCGACTGGCTGTCTAATGGCGACGATATCACTCTATTTAATATAGATACGGATGAGGATTGGTTTAGCATTTTCAGTTTTGCTATGGACGGTTATTTGACTGAATACTTGTTATGCAAAGAATTTGGCTGGTTTGATAATGAAGGCCCTTCCAATTATTTCCTTCAGGATGAGGCTGGCTCATTCGCCGGAGGAGGGGGGCCTACGATAGGCAACTTGATAGTAGCTCAAGGCGAGAGAACAGCTTATCCAAGGGTGCTGCCTGAATTTAAGACTTGCCAGTTTGAAACTGATAGTCAAGGAGTTACTGGAGCAAGATGGTTCCCTTCACTAAATCAGACTGGGGGAGGGGCTGCTGAACCGCTTGGGTATTTATATGTACTATCATGGACAGTCAGCAATCCCACAACTGGTGTTGATGATATGAGCCTTGATGCGCTTGAGAATGAAGGATTAGACAAAGACGGGAACATAAGCTATAGGATAAAGTTAACATCTACTGAGTGCAGTGCTGAAGGGATAGTACAGTATTATTATATGCCAGGCCCAGATTCATCATTCAAAGCTACGCCTGGAGGCTTAGATTCAAGGACTTATTCAGCCTACCTGACACCATACATAACCTCAATATGCATCCAGTTTGTAGCAAACAGGGACGGAAAGACTTACAAATACTTCCATCCAGAGGGTGGGAATTATTATAGTGAATGGCCTCCAGGTTGTGCTGCAAGTGAAGATATGGGAGGTCTTGTCGGAGAGTCACTTGCATCATACAACCCTGAAAGCGATTTTGTATGGACGCCTGGTGCGCCAGAACAGGGAGGAAGCGCTCCTGGCCAGGGTGCAGCAGAAACAGGCGGAGGAACTGACACAGGGCCGGCATGTACTTCAGGATTGCCTGGTTTATGTTTTGATTGATTCAGTTATTAATAGTTTAAAAAAGAGGTGTAATGTTGAAAAAAGGACAGATTACTGCTTTTATAATCATTGGAATAGTTATCGCAGCTTCTATTGGAATAGTCATGTACTTAAGGAATAGAGGTATTGGAGGGCTTACTGAAGAAGAGATAGTAACTTCTTCAGAGGTTTCTGCAGAATTGCTTCCTGTTGACAGCCTTGTAAAATCATGCATAGTTAATTTAGCTGAGCAGGGCATAAAGACTGCTGAAGAGCATGGCGGATATATTGATTTAGAAGGGTTAAGGTCCGGTATTGCTTCTCCCACAGATGGGAATGCATTGGAATATATCCCTAATTCAGGAATATTGATTCCTTATTGGTATTATATGGAGAGTTCTGATGAGTGCCAAAGCGGCTGCAGTTTTAATTCTATGATTCCGCCACTATGCAAGCCTTCTGGAAGAAGCTGCGTTAATTCCGGAGCTAACTCAGTCGAGCTCCAGCTGGAAACTTATATAGAAAAGAAAATCAAGGAATGCCTAAATAATTTCACATCTATAAGGCGTGCAGGTTTCGAGATTGGAGAAACAGGAGAACCTGATGTAGATGTAACAATTAGGAATGGAGATATCTTACTCAAACTTAATTACCCATTAAGCATAAAGCAGAGAGACTCTATCGCAGAAGTTAACAATTTCATCACCACTCTAAGGTCTGACTTCCAGGAGATGTATGCTACTGCATATGACATCACCCATTATGAGATGGGAAATTGTTTTATTGGGATGCACACACAGAACTATTTGTCTTATTTCATGGGGATAGATGCAGGACAGCTTCCTCCAACTTATAGGAATACGATGGGGGAGACAGATATGAGAATGTGGAACCTTTATGAAGTAAAGGAAGTCCTTAAACTGAGATTTATGAATGCAATGCAGGTAATTGGGGTGTTTAATACTGCAGGATTTGAGTGGCCGATATACGCTGATAGGGATGATCCCTATTATGATATGAAGCAGGGAATACTTGACAGAAGAGTTTTCAAGCCATTTAAAGAGTACAGAAATGTTGCTGTGACTTTGTCTTATCTTCCATGGTGGGAGCCATATATTACTATCCTGCCAAATAATGGGGGCATCCTTAAACCGACTAATATGGGCCCTAACCTTGGTTTTGTAGGCTCTCTGCTTGGCTCTGTTGCAGATATCAAGAATTATGAATTCTCCTACCAATATTCTTTCCCTGTTGCTGTAGACATAAGAAAAGTGGATTATACTGGCAAAGAGCATGTATTCAGGTTTGCCCTTGAAACGAATGTGAGGGCAAACAGGTGCTTTAATTCCAATATCACATTGACTAAAATAAAAGATATGACTTCAGGTCTTGTATGTAGCGACCTTCAGGCTACGAAAGAAGGCAAGATAATGACAAAAGAAGTGGTGCGAAGGTTTGGAAGGGATTTTGAGGAACCATTGGACAAGGTAAAGGTTAGTTTTTCAGCAGGAAAAAACTGCCTTACTGGATATACTGATGAGAACGGAGAGCTTGATGTAAAATATCCCCCTACATTGGGAGGGACATTTATCCTTAACAAGGCAGGATATGCTGACAAGACCATTGATGCTTACACCGTAAATAACAATAGGAATGTTGTAATTATGGATAAAATAATAGAAGTGCCTGCAACTGTAAAGAAGTACAAGATAGGCCGTGATTTAAGTGTACCCTCGTCTCCTTCCGGATTCCTTCCTTCAGAAAAGGCTATTATTGCTATCACTAAGGTTGATGAGCCGTCTATCCCAGTCCAAGTTGTGATATTCACAGGTGGGCAATCGCAGTCAAATATTCCATTAAAGCTTATACCCGGAACTTATGAAACAGAGATAACTTATACGAACAGTGAGAGTGTAATAACCCCCAGGCATTGCTGCCATGTATGCGAAGACTCGTGGGGATGTGAAACCTCAGACTCATGGGACTTTGCAACAAAAACTCCGGTTTCTGGCTGCAATGGGGACTTATGCGCTGACTGCTGCACTGATACTGACCAATGGTTCCCCGATAGTTCGCAAGAGGTTCAGCTTCTTGGAGGGGCTAAACTAAACGAAGCTAATGGATATTGGATTGTCCCAAGGCTGGAATTGCTTGAATCAAGTTCAATTGAGTTCAATGTGATAGTTATGGCAGACCCAGATTGCATCACAACTGAGAGCTGCATCATCCCTGGCTGCGTAGGTTATGCTGAGGAAGTTGAGAAGCTGGAAAATTATTATACAAGTAATAGAGGTAAGTTAGAGCCTAAGTTTGTGTTTAGTTAAGGTGAAGTTCTTGAAAAAAATGATTAAAAAGATTAAAGGCTCTTTATTCGTAAAGAGCTTTAAGAAACCGGATTTAAAGCTAGTTTACGCCGTTCTGTTTGATGCTGCATTGTACGCATTGATAATAGGGACTTTGTTCGGAGCATCATCTATACTAACATCACAGCTCATGTCCCTTGAGTCCTTTACACCTATGCTGGAAAAGCTGCAGGCTTTCTCTATTGATGACTATCAGTCCAATCAGGCTGAGTTTCAAGAGTCTGTCTCTATGATGAGATGGATTCTTATCAAAGCAGGTTTGATTGTAGGAGGCTCTTTAATTGTTATTATCCT
>CAYUUH010000121.1:0-3982 GCA_964447855.1 uncultured Methanosarcinales archaeon
CATCCCAATGCCTGAGAAAAGAGATTATTGAGGATTCTGCCCTTATCAGGGAGCTTCATGTCTATGGAGAGGCTGCTGAGCTCGGCAAAGAAGGCAAAGTCCAGCACAAAGGCATTGGAAAGGCATTGATTGAGCATGCAGAAGAAGTGGCAAAGACTTATAACCGCAGGAAAATTGTCGTTATCTCTGGAATCGGCGCAAGGGAATATTTCAGAAAGCTCGGCTACAGTCTTGAAGGGCCGTATATGGTTAAGGTGCTAAAGTAGAAAGTGATAGATATGGGAGAGCCTAAAGCAGAAAATATTGAGTTCAAACTAAAGTTCATAGAAAGATACAGCAAGCTTACAGACTGGGACAAGTTCAAGGACTATTCGCTCAGATGGCTCAGAAGGTCAATAAGGGTCAATACTCTAAAGATATCTGTCCCTGAACTAAAGAAAAGGCTTGAAGATGCTTGGAATCTTGAGCCAATCCCCTGGTGCAATGAAGGATTCTGGATTGAGCACCACAAAAAAGAAAGAAGAGATATAGGAAACTTAATCGAGCATAGTCTTGGTTATTTCTATGTGCAGGAGGCTGTTTCAATGATTCCGCCAATAGTTCTTGACCCAAAGCCAGGCGAGGTTGTTCTTGACATGTGCGCTGCTCCTGGAAGCAAGTCATCACAGATAGCACAATATATGGAGAACAAAGGCGTTCTTATTTCAAATGATTACAAGGGCATAAGGCTTGCTCCTCTCGGCATAAATATGCAAAGGATGGGCATAACAAATTCTATCCTTACTCTGATGGAAGGGAGATTTTTCAAAGGATTCAATTTTGACAGGATTCTTGTCGATGCCCCATGCTCTGGAACAGGTACTATAAGAAAATCGCTAAAAACTATAAGGATATGGAACCCGACTATGATTAAGAGGCTTTCTGGGGCCCAGAAGCAGCTTATCAGCACAGCATTTGATAATCTAAAGCCTGGTGGAACAATGGTTTATTCTACATGCTCTGACGAGCCAGAAGAAGATGAAGAGGTTGTCAGCTGGCTATTGGAGAACCGTGATAATGCAAGGCTTGAGGAGATTAAGTTGAGTATCAACAGGTCAGAGCCAATATTGGAATTTGAGAATAAAAAATACAACCCGGAAGTCAAAAAGTGCCTAAGGCTGTGGCCGCAGGATAATGATACTGAAGGATTTTTCGTCACTAAAATAAAGAAGAAAGAATAAGCCTAACTTCTCCAGAACTCTGGGTAGAATATGATTATCAGCGTAAATATTTCCAGCCTTCCAAGCATCATCAGGAAGCTTAGCACTATTTTTGCAGCGGAAGGAAGGAAGGAATAGGATTCTGTAGCCCCCACAAGGTTCATCCCAGGACCAACATTGCCTAGGGTTGTTGCAGTTGCAGTCATTGCAGAGACCATATCCAGATTGAACGATGACATTATCACACTTCCAATAACAAATACAAGAACATAGATAGTTGCGAACCTGATTATTTTTCTTACAGTCTTGTGAGGAATTACCTCGTTCTCAATGCTTATACTCTTGATGATTGTCGGATGAATTGTCCTGATGACCTCGAGCCATACTGACTTGAGAAGGACATAGACTCTTACTACCTTTATCGCGCTGCCTGTAGAACCCACACAGCCACCGACAAACATTGCGACAAAGAGTATCATCTTTGAAAGGCTAGGCCATAAATCAAAATCAGTAGTGATATATCCAGTAGTGGTCATAACCGACGTGACATGGAACAGTGCAGACCTGAATGCCTGCTCAAATGATGTAAAGACCTTGCCCCAAATGTTGAAAGTGACTATGGTGGTGAACAAAAGGATAAGGAAGATGTAGAACTTGAACTCCTCATTTCTAAAGAATACTCTTCTGTCTCCAAGCACAAACCTGCAGTATAAGATAAAGTTGATTGCAGACAGAATCATAAACAAGATAACCACATAATGGATATAAGGGGAATGATAGTATCCTATGCTTGCATTCTTTACTGAGAATCCTCCTCCAGCAACTGTACCAAAAGTATGTACCACGGACTCATAGAGGTTCATGCCTCCAAGAGAAAGAAGGATTATTTCTGCTATAGTTATAGAAGTATATACCATTACAAGCAGCATTGCTGTCTTTTTTATCCTGGGAGATATTTTCTGGTTGATTGCTCCTCCTGAAACCTCAGTCTGGAAAAGCTGCATGGCCTGGCCTCCAAACGAAGGCAGCACTGCAATTATAACTAAGATAATTCCTAAACCGCCAATCCAATGTGTAAGAGACCTCCAAAAAAGGACAGACTTAGAGACAGACTCAATATCATCAAGGATTGTCGCTCCAGTCGTTGTGAAGCCTGAGATGCTCTCAAATACTGCATCTACCGGACTGCTTATTGTGCCTGAAGCAAGATATGGGATTGCCCCGATTACAACAGTCAATAACCAGCACAGAACAACTATAATTATCACAAACTTGAAATTAAGCGTCTCATTTTTCTTAAATATCGAAGCAAGCAGCACCCCAGTAAGTACCACAGAGGATCCAATTCCCACAAAAAGCATAGAGAATGGCTCATGAAACGCATGGCTCACTACAGCAGGAAGCATCACAAAAAGCCCCATAAAGATTAGAACGCTGCCAGTGATATTCAGTGTAGTGCTTTTCATACTCGCTTATTCCCTGAAAAAACCCTCCACAGTGGAAACAGCATTCTTACTGACAAATACAAGCACTCTGCTATTGGGCTCTATCTTAAACTGCCCGCGCGGGAAAGAAAGTGCCCCATTATGGTACATGGCTCCTATAAGGGCGCCTGTAGTGAAATTAGGCTGCTTAAGGGGCCTTTTAGTAATCTTAGAGTTAGGACGAACCATAAACTCCATAACTCTGATATCGTTCTGCAGAAGGGAGAATCCTATTAATTCTGTGCTCCCTACAAAGCTTAGTATCTTATTAACTGTAACCTTATAAATTCCGATTGTAATATCCAGTCCAATATTAGACAGGATATTCCTGCCGTATGGCTTTGTAACTTTAGTTATGGTCTTTTTAACCCCGCTCTGCATCGCAAACATAGACATCATAATATTGTCTTCATCATCGCTTGCTATTGCAACAAAACAGTCAATCTTATTAATATTCTCAGACATAAGCAGATTAAGGTCTGTAGCGTCTCCGCAAAGGATTGTATAATCCTTGAACTTCTCGCTAAGAATGTTGCATTTGGATTTTGAGGTCTCAATAACCTTTACGGCTAGCTTAGTGCTTGAAAGCAGATCAAGAAGCTCTGTTGAGGTCTGGCCTCCACCCATTATCATCACACTGCGCACCTCCGAATAGATGTCCTGAAAAAACTGGTTTATGTTGCTTATTTTCTGGGCTTTATCTAGAAGGTAAACATGGTCTCCTGGATTGATAATATCTTCTTTCTTAAAGAAACGCATGTTGCTTGGGTCCATCACGATTACAAGGCTTGTCCTGCATAGTATTTTCAGCTTTTCCCTCATTTTATTTATGTTAGACTTAGTGATGTTCAGCTTAAAGAGCGAAAGCTTTCCCCTCATAAATGAATGTATATCTGCAGCCCATGGCGAACTTATCAGCCCAAATATCTCTTTTGCCGCCTCTTTTTCAGGATTTATAACATGATTTATACCTAAAGAAGTGGGGTCAAGGAGATTATTCGGCATATATGCCTGGCTTCTTACCCTGGCTATTGTCTTGTTTACTCCATGTTTCTTTGCAATAAGGCATGCAACAATGTTCTCTTCATCAGAATCAGTGACTGCTATAAATACATCTGCTTCCTTCATCTTGCCTATCTCAACAACAGAATAATCACTTATGTGCCCGTGGATTGGAAGCACATCCATAGTATTTCTTACTTTTTCTATCTTTGCTTTATCAGTATCAATTAATGTGATATCTCTTCCTTCCTTATAGAGCGTCTGGGCAAGTTTCGTGCCTGCTTTTCCAGCACCATA
>CAYUUH010000122.1:0-3967 GCA_964447855.1 uncultured Methanosarcinales archaeon
GTTATAATCCTTATATCAGCGCTCCTCAGGGGCTTTCTTTGGAGCCAAATACATGATAAGAATATTAACAAGGGTTACATAATAAGGTTCTTCCTACTAAAGTTATCTTGGACCTTCATGTGGATTGCAGCACTTGGATTGATGTATTCTCTATTCAACACTGAGACCTTCAAGCTTCTCTGCATAATTGCTGCCATAGCATACATCCATTTCACAGTTGTGCTTCACTCATTATTTAACGAAACGAGAAAGATGTGGGCTTCTTTTAAGGCTGCCCTAAGGATTGGCGTAGTGAAGGTTCACTTATTCGTTATTCCATATATATTGGCTGCAGCAATCCTTTACTTGATTGGGCTACCTGGCTATTTAATGAACATAACTAACCTAAGCCATCCTGCACTGACAATATCATATGCTGTCCTGTTCCTTGTATTCTTCTCCTGGCTAAGGAAATACATATCCTTAGTTGTAAAAGATCTAGAATAAATCAAACATAAAATGATTAACTCTGGAATTCTGACAGTTTCTTAAGCTGGTTGCAGTTCTCCCTTAAGAACTCGTTTGAAAGCTTGTCACAGATGGCATAATTGCTCTCTGAAACAAATGACATGTAGCACTGGTCTCTTATCGCGTCCCTTATTATCCTGGCGCAAAGCTCAACATCCCTTATAACTTTTGCAACTGCCCTTATACAGTTGTCCTTTGTCCTTTCATCCTGGATATTATTGCAGAACTCTTCATCTCTTGCTGTCTCTGCAACCCTTGAATGGCAGTCGTCCTTGAAAACACGGTCAGTTATCTCATTGCATTCATCAGCTGCTTTGCTTGGGTTCTTTCTTGCAGTTTCCTCTATGCCTGCGAGCTGGTCCCAGATGGTAATTGTTTGTGATGGAGCTGAAGTTGGTAATGTTGGCTCAGTGCAGTCCTTCGGACAGTTAAGGTAGCTTTCTCCCATCTCGCAGTTATTGTTGCCGCAGCATGGAGATAGTGGAGTGTGCGAGCATCCTGTGTCTGACGGGAAGTCGATTGTGCAGGCATTGTTGTCATTGCAGTCAGTTGGCGTTGTTGAAGGCGTGCTTGGCTGCGATGGCTGTGAAGGCTGTTGCGGCTGAGTCGCTGGTGCTTCTGACTTAACAACGCTGAATGTTTCCTCTGCATTTGCAACTTTAGTGTCATATTTTGCCAGAACCCTAAGCTTGTATATTCCTGGCGCAGTTGTTGAAGGGATGCTTACCTCTGCATTCTTAGAAACCCTTGTATCAAGTGCAACTGTCTCTTCTTTGGTCTTGACTATTTTCTCAGCGCTGTCCATCACAAGATATCTTAAAGTTATATCATAACGGCCCTCAGAGCCCATATTAATAAGCTCGATATTAAACTCAAGATTATCTCCCTGGCTAACCTCTATATCAGATACTGTAACCTGCAAATCAAGAAGCTGCGATGGCTGCTTGTTCATAGACTTATAGAATAATAGGCCTCCGCCTGCAATCAGTAAGAATACAACTGCTATTGCTATCATTGTCGTCGGAGAAAAGTGGATAACATGCTTTACAACTGACGGTTGCTGCTGTGCATATGCCTGCCTTACTGCTGAGTCTATCGCAGCAGGAGAATAGCCTGCTCTTTGAAGAGCAACCTTAATAGAATTTATATCATAGCCTGCTCTAGTCTGTTCTCTAATGTAAGTGACTATATCCTGAGCCATTATTATCTTCCTTTTGTTTATGATTATTTAAATCTTGTTGTTAAAAAGAGCTTACTTTTGCATAGTTTTATACTCTATTTATCCATTATTTATACTTAATCATGTATATCATACTCGGCATTCCTATAGAAAAGTTTATATATTTATACATTTTAAGGGATAAACTAAGGATTAATTTAGGTCAAAATGAGTATAAGTGCACCGAATAGTATACAAGTTAGGATTACTGTCTCAAAAGAGATAAATGAACTTCTCGAGAAGGTAGCTAAAAAGCTCGGCAAGAAAAAATCAATGCTTGCCCGTGAGCTCATGGAACAGAAGCTGTATGATCTTGAGCTAATACAAAGAAAGCTTGGTGAGATAAAATAATGGGAAAGAAAGCACAGGTAACACTGTTTGTAATTGTGGGAATGATTATGGCAATCTCAGTAGGCACATTTGCATACTTTAAGATTTCAATGGAAAATGCTGCTATACTGCCGGAGATAATAGCGAGCCAGGAAGTTCCTATCGCATTCAATCCAGTCACAGTCTTTGTAGATAACTGCATCGACAGTGTAAGCAAGGATGCATTGATTTTGCTCGGAAGCCAAGGGGGATATACCGACCTTAAGAGAGCAGGTATCGCTTCAGGACTAACACCTACTGAAAGCGGCGCTGTTGTCTTTTCAAAGGGCTCTGACTTAAAAGTCCCCTATTGGTTTTTCTTAAAGAGCGACAATTCATGCACTGGCAAATGCGAATTTTCATCGTGGATGCCTGCGTTGTACAAAGGGAGAGCAGTATCTATAGAGGCGCAGATTGAAGACTATGTTGAGGAAAACCTAAAAGTGTGCCTTGATAATTTCAATGCCCTGAGCTCAAAAGGATATATTATAGAAGAGCTTGGCAATATACACAGCAAAGTAACTGTAGCACAGAAAGATGTTGTTGTAATGATAGAGTATCCTATAAGGGTAAAAGCCCTTGATGCAGAAACTGAGATTGATGCGTTCTCTGTAACATTGCCTGTAAAGCTTAAGGATATTTATGAGATTGCTGTGCACGTGACAAACCTTGAGTCAGAATATAAATTCCTTGAGAAAGATGCACTAAACCTTATAGCAAGCTTCTCTGGAAAAGATGAGGAAAAGCTTCCTCCTATGACTGCAGTTGGACTTGACTTTGGAAGCAAGCTTTACTGGAGAAGAAGTGATGTGAGGGATGATATCAAGGGGATGCTCTCAACATACATACCAATGCTCCAGGTAGAGGGAACAAGAAATTACAGGCCAATAAGCTTCCCTGGCAAGCCATTAAGGGAGTCATTATACAACCAGCAGATGCTTGTGCCAAATGAGGACTATTATGATGTTAATATAAACTTTGACTACTTAAACTGGGACCCTTACATTGACCTTAACTGCAAGGGAGAGATATGCCAGCCAGAGGCTGTGTCAAGCAGCCTGATAACTTTGCTCGGGCTGCAGAGATACAATTTTGTTTATGACTTAAGCTTCCCTGTAATGGTTGAGATTAGTGACCCTGATGCATTCAAAGGCCAGGGCTATGAATTCAGGTTCATGCTTGAGGCAAACGTAAGAAACAACGAAGCAATGCAGGAAGTGTTCCAGCCGTTGGAAGCTATACAGCCTGAAACCTCGTTAATGTGCGATCTTGAGAAGAGAAACAGCGGAGAAATTAATATGGATATCACTGGCATGGCATCTAGTGCAGTTGACGGAGTAGAAGTGTCTTACAGCTGCGGCGATGAAACTTGTTTTATAGGGACATCAGAAAATGGAAAGATTTCAGAAAAGTTCCAGATATGCCTTGGAGGGATTGTCTCATTCTTCAAGGATGGCTATCTTGGCTATTCAAAATTCCTTAACACAAATCTTGAAGAAGGTAAGGATTTAGACGTCCAGCTAAAGCCGATTGTTGAGAAACAGTTCAGGGTTATGAAAAAGCGCATTGTAAAGAACCCTGAAGGCTGGGTCTTTATGGACAATGCTCTCCCATTAAATAACAAAGAGACTGCATTCATAAGCATTTCAAGAAAGCCAGAGCAGGGAGATGCGCCTTATGATTCTGCTGCTGAGCTTGAAGGAAACTTTGGAACCCTAAGCATTGTGCCTGGAGAGTATGAGATTAATATCCAGATTTACACAAATGAAACGTTAGTCATACCTCCAGATGAAAGATGTGAAGATGTGCTGTTTACTGAGACCTGCTTCACTATCGACGGATTCACATTTAATGAAACATTCCCTGAAGGAG
>CAYUUH010000123.1:0-3916 GCA_964447855.1 uncultured Methanosarcinales archaeon
TGCAGGAAACAGTGTTGGCCTAAAGAAACTTGCACTAAGGCTTGCGATAAGCAAGGCGCACAAGGAAGACTGGCTATGCGAGCACATGTTTGTCATGGGCGTAAAGGCAGAAGACAAGGATAGGATTACTTATTTTACAGGAGCATTCCCAAGCGGGTGCGGAAAAACATCGACAGCAATGGTCCCTGGCCAGACAATCATAGGCGATGATATTGCATATATAAGGCCTGATGAAGAAGGTTATGCAAGAGCTGTTAATGTTGAGCAGGGAATATTTGGAATAATCGCAGATGTCAACCCAGTTGACGACCCATTAATCTACAAAGCATTGACAACACCAAGAGAGCTTATCTTCTCAAACATCCTTGTAAATGACGGCAAGCCTTACTGGCTTGGAATGGGCTCTGAAACTCCTAAAGAAGGAGTTAATTTCTCAGGCCAATGGCAGGAAGGAAAAAAAGACACAAAAGGCAACCCAATAGCCCTAGCGCACAAAAACGCAAGATATACAATAAGGATTAACGAGCTTGAGAATGCAGATGAAAATGCAGACAACCCTGCAGGAGTCCCTGTAAGGGGCTTCATTTATGGAGGACGTGATTCAGACACTTCTGTTCCAGTCTGCCAGTCATTGAGCTGGGCTCATGGCGTTTTCATCGGAGCTGCTCTTGAATCAGAGACAACAGCAACTGTTGTCGGAAGAAAAGAAGGCATAAGAAACCATAATCCGATGTCAAATATAGAGTTCCTGACAGTTCCTTTGAGCGTTTACATAGAGAACCACCTTAAGTTTGGTGAAGACCTTGATGCACCGCCTTTAATATTTGCAACAAACTATTTCCTGAAAAAAGACGGAAAGTTCCTAAGCGAGAAGGTCGACAAGAAGGTATGGCTGTTATGGATGGAAGGCAGAGTTCACAACGAATATGATGCAATAGAGACTCCCGTCGGGTTTATACCCAAGTATGATGACCTTAAGGCACTGTTCAGGCAGGTATTTGACAAGGAATACTCAGAGCAGCAGTATATAGACCAGTTCTCAATAAGGACAACAAAGCTTCTTGAGACTCTCGACAGGATAGAGGTTATCTTTAAGCAGGAAGAGAATATCCCAGATATGTTCTACCATCATCTCGAGCAGCAGAGAACAAGGCTTAATGAAGCAAAAGAGAAATACGGGAAGGATGTTATAGCTCCTTCTGATTTTGATTAAATTTTTTTCTTACTCTTTTAGAAAATCTTCAGCCATCAGCCTGGTGTTAATCTCTCCGCGGAGGTTCTTTCCAACTAAGCCCTTGGCTTCTTCTTTGGAGAAATTACCCAATAGCCAAGCAAGCTTGATAAAAGCAGTCTCTGGGAGCATATCCTCTCCAGATATAACGCCTGCTTTGACTAAATTAATAGCATTAGAGTAAACATGCATCTGTGTCCTGCCGAAAATGCACTGAGATGACATAACAACAACACAGCCGGACTTAGTAATCTCTTGAATTGCCTTAAGGTTCTTCTCATTCGGCTTGCACAGCTCGTTTGGAGTGCCAACAGGAGCCTGCCCAAGACCGGTTCCCTCGATAACAAGGCCTTTGTACTTCTTGTAAGGCTCTAGCTGTTCAGCGCTGAAGTTAGGATGGACCTTGACTAACGCAACCTTCTCTTCAAACTTGTCCTTGAGCTTCAGTTTCTTGTCTTTGCTTTTATTAGTATAATCATCTTTTAAGAACTCAATCTTCTTAGCGTCAAAATCGATTCTTGCGATTGCAGTGTCATTAACAGCCTTAAATGCATCTCTCCTTGATGTATGCAGCTTGCGGGTCTTGCACGGAGGCAAAATAATACATGTCTTGTCATCAGTGTGCTCATGCATGCACACTCCAACGCCTGCAAAGTCTGTCTTTGCAATGAATTCTGCAGCGCAAAGCAAATTAACTGCCGCATCTGAGCTTCCCCTGTCAGAACTGCGCTGTGCGCCAACCATAATGACTGGAATCGGCAAATCCTCAAGCATAAATGCCAAAGCAGCAGCAGAGTACCCCATCGTATCTGTCCCATGCGTCAAGATTATCCCGTCAACACCTGCCTTAACTTCATCAGCAACAGCCTTTGCCATTAATGGATAATGAGCAAACCTGATATCTTCAGAGAACATCTGCGCAACAAGCTTGCTTTTGATGTTTGCAATAGCCTTAAGCTCTGGGAACATCGCAATAAGTTCTTCAGGCTCAAACCTTGCAACTACGCCGCCAGTCTCATAGTCAACTTTAGATGCAATTGTTCCTCCTGTATGCAATATTGATATTGTTGGAATTCCTTTTTTCTGGGTCATTTTATCTTTCCTGCCCTCTTTTGGCTCGTGTTTCTTGACAACCTTGATTTCACTGACCTTACCTTTGTCAATGCCTATATTATAGCCGTTGTCGAGCTTGATAACAACAGAACTAGTCTCTTCATTTGGCATAAGCGTGCCTTCATATTCCTTGTCTGCGATAACTTTGACTCTGTCGCCTGGTTTTGCCATAGAAGCCAAAATAGAATTAACTTATTTAAACCTTTTGCAAAAGCCTTAATTCAGAATAAATATTGCAAAGTTCAGCACAGCAGCAAAGCTAACCCATAAGATATAAGGGATAAGAAGATATGATGCTGCCTTGGAAATCTTATGAAATAGCAAAATAGTATAAACTATTGCTGCCCACAAAATAACTATCTCGATAAGCCCATACGCTGGCGATTGAAGACCAAAGAACATAAATGACCATAAAATATTCAGAACCAACTGAACACCAAAAAAAGCAATTGCTTTCTTAACTCCTTTCTTATCAAGCCCTTTGCTCCAGACAAGATAAAACGAAACACCCATCAGTATAAACAAAGCAGTCCATACAGGACCAAACACGCTATTGGGCGGATTAAAAGAAGGCTTGTTTATTGTCTGATACCATGAAGAAACAGAACTTGAGGTTGCTATAGAACCGATAAATCCAACAAGCAAGGGGATTACTATCGAAACAAGAAGCATAACTGTTTTTTTGAGATTGCCTAGGCTCTGTTTTGCCATGCACCTGTCTTGGTGAGGATTTTATTTAAATCTTCTGCTTTAACTCACGCAGGGCTCAATTCTTACTATTTAGTAGTCAAAATAATAATCTTTAAATATTTGAGAGTCTTCTCACAGCTATCATGTACAACCTAGATAATGGCTCGTACCAGCTTGCACTTAGGGAGCATGGCTTGCTTGATAGCGCCAGGAAGCGCAAGGAAGCTGAGAGTGTTGTCCCAGTGCCAAGGATGAATTCTTCCAGCGGAATGCTTTATCTGGATGCTGCTCTTCAGACTGGAGCAAGAAGCACTCAAATGCTCAGGGCAGGCTGGGATTACCTTAAGCAGGCTGATTATGAGAGTGCATCTGATGTTCTTCAGCAGGTAATGTATGACACAAAGGATATCCACCCTAAGATGTATGCTGCATCTGCAGTTTTATTCCAGCTCTCTTCTAACTTAGAGGAGTTAACTGATGGATTACTGTCTTATGATGAATTTTCATCCAGAGTTTCTGAAGGGGTATGGGACCAGATAGAATTTAACAGCACTTGGCGTGTCCTTGACAGGAAGGAATCAGTTGCTCTTGTAGAATTAGTCAGAAATACACTGGAAAATTTTGAAGCTTCTAAATTCCATCATGTAGATATTTGATTAACTATCCGAAATAACTTGGCATCTCTTCCTTCATCTGCTTTGCCTTTGCAGCTGTGAACTGCTTGCCAAGATCTTCGTAAGCTTTCTCAACTTCTTTTGTGATTGAAGGCCTTACTCTCTTGAGTGCATCATCAAAATCTTTCTGCCCGACTTCCTTTGCCTTTATGTCTTTCCTCAGGGCAATCATTGCAGCTTCCCTGCAGATAGCCTCGATATCAGCGCC
>CAYUUH010000124.1:0-3885 GCA_964447855.1 uncultured Methanosarcinales archaeon
TAGGATCTATTCCTGAGCAATCGGCAGACCTGCATACATAAGTTATATCCTGGCCACCTACAAATACTGTCTCATTCTTTATCTTTGCCTGGAATTTTCCCTGCTTGGATAAAAGTTCACGGACTTCTTCTTCATTAACGCCTGGCATCTCCACAAGTATATACTGGTTTCCTGAAAGGTCCCCGGCAGTCCTTACTATAACATCGCTAAGGCCATAAACATTGAGCCTTTCCTTCATGTTCTCAAGAAGTATGTCAAGGCTGCTCTCGTCCAGTGTTTCCTCTGGCTGCAATAATACCCTGGTTCCTCCCTGGAGGTCAAGGCCTTTCCTGATATTTGTCTTAGGAGCATCATAAACTCTCAAGCCTATGTCTTCTGCGCCAAGAGAGACTGTTTTTGTCTTTGGAACAGTGACTTTCCTGGTTTTGGTTTCATTTACTGTGACTTCCTCTCCGTTCACAGTCTTGTTTACCTCAACTATCTCTGTGATTGTCTTTGTTTCAGTCTCATTGAGCTCTATTGCTTCTATTCTCTCCTTTACTGTGAGCTTATAGGTGTTCAGATTGGTTGTGACCCTTATGACTCTTCCAGGTTCAAGGTCCTGAAGCTGGGCATAATAATCATCTATGTTCTTAACCGGGACATTGTTTATCGATATGATTCTTTCCCTACTCATTGGAGCAATATTTGGTGTTGCACTCTTTATGCCTGCAAGATTTGCAGAGCTGTTTGATATTACGTTCCTTATAGCAACGCCTTCTGCTGAAGGGTTTGGATGTATCGCAACTATTGATAAAAGTAGTACTATCAAAAGGATTATTACTCTGGGATTCCTCAAAATCTTCTTTAATCTAGTCATGTTTATGCTGTTTCTCCAGATATATTCTTAGGATTCCTACGTTTTGTATCCAGGTATTGATTACGTCGACTATGAGGCCGACCAGGAGGATTATCATGATTTGCCTTATAACATCTGACTGGGTGAATATTATTGCTACAATCACTGCACATATTGTGGTTGCGGTCATCATAAGTCCAGTTTGCATCGCGCCCATTATCCTTTCCATCACTGTGCCATTCTTTCTCTTGAGAACTCTTGTACTTAACAGGATATCTGTATCAACCGAATAACCGATTAGCATCAAGAATGCTGCTATGCCTGCTGTACTTATCTTTATCCCAAGCAGATTCACAATTGCCAGGGTTATCACTATATCTGTGAACGCACATAGGATTACTGCAAGGCTTGGGACAGGGACCCTAAAATACACGAAAACAACACATCCCATAAACAGGAATGCTATAAGGAGCGACCTAAGGGTTTCCTTAAAGAAGCTTGTTCCAAGTGCAGACCCCATTATCTCGATGCTATAATCTCCTTCATTTAGGGTCATGCCAAGGCTTGACCCGACTGATGATACCAAGCTGTCTATTGATTCCTGGCCTATATCTGCATCAATAACTATCCCTGAGAATACTCCTGCCTGTTTTAGGGCCCTTACTGAAACGTCGTTTGATGAAAACTCTGAATCAAGATATTTCTCCAAAGCCAAAATGTCAATCTCTTCATCAAGAGGTACTGTAAGTGTAAGGCCTCCCTTGAGAGAAACATCACGATTTATGAAATCTCCTGTTGTTCCTACCTTAAATGCTATGGACAATACTGCAAGGAACAATAATAAGAAAGGTATGATTAAGAGTTTTTTGTACTGTTTTTCATAAATATCCCTAAAGCTGAACTTAGTTCTATCTTTATGGTGTTCATGAGGCTTATGTGGCTCGTGATGCACTGCCTTAGCCTCTTCAGCCTTTGGCTGTTCAGCATTATGTTCAGTATGTTCTTCCATTATTGAGAATAAGTGTCTTAGATTTATTTATTAATCTTGTGCTAATTTAGAATATAGCCCTTATCAGGCTCTGAAAGAAGTGGGCTCCATCAAATCCAGGTATTGGAACCATGTTGAAGATAGCTAAGAACAAGTTTATTCTTGCCATGGGGATAAGGATATCATGGTATTCCCTTAAAATATTGTTCTTTACTGAAAACCTTATGAATGCCCAAATAAGGAAGTTTGTCAAAGGCCCTGCAAGAGCAACTAATGCTGAAGGGAAAGCTGCTAAAGGTGAGTGTGAAACATACCCTCCAACAAAGAAGAGGATTGGAAAGTTTAAGGCTCTCATTGCTATTACTATAGCATACATTAGATAAGGGGCTTTTAATGTTGCTGTTGCTCCAAAAGACATTGCAACAAACTTGTGCGCAAGTTCGTGAAGTACAACGCCAGTTCCTGCAATAATTGCAGCCTGCTTTATATTATCCCACTGAGAGTGCTTCTCGTAATACGCTATAGGGTCTGAATAATCATGGCGCCTGCTGAAGTAGCCTGAGAATATATAGCCTATTGCGAAGGCCATAATTAAGATGTCAATTATCTCGTTGAATGTTATAAAAGCCATACTTATCCGGTAATCTGAATGGTATTTATATCTTTCTTTAACAAATTTTATAAAACCACCCTGACTACACAAGGATATGGCAGAACTTGTTGCATGCTTATCTTCTGGAAAAGGCACCTGGGCCCATGTTTCAAAGCTTATTGAGGGCCAGGAGTGGGAAAAGATATTCTTGATTACTGATTCTTTTGGAAAAGACAATTTTGAGAAAAAAGACAAGGTAGAGTTTATAATTATTGACCCCAACAAATTTCTTTCAGAGCTTGTTGAAGATATAAAGAAGGGGCTGGATGGAAAGATAACTGGATTAGAGGTGGGTGTTAACTTTATTTCTGGTTCTGGAAAAGAACATATGGCCCTTATGTCTGCATTGCAACAGTTAGGTGTAGGATTAAGGCTTGTTGCGCTGACAAAAGAAGGCGTTAAGGAAGTTTAGCTAGCTCTTGGCAAGCCTTCAGGAGTTGTTTTCAATACGCCATAGAATTCCAGCAAAAGACGGTCTACATTCTTTACTATATCTTCTCCCTTTCCATTTATCTCTATGCAATTGCCCTTAAGGGTTATGCCTGAATCCTGGGATTCTATCAAGGAGATTATTGCTTCTTCAGTGTTGTTGCAACTAAGCACTGGCCTGTCTTTGCATGCGTTGCATGCCTCGAAATCGCATTCATGATCACATACTGCAGAAACTTCATTGCCGAATGCCTTGGTAAGGCTCTGGGTCAGCTCTCCAACTCCCAATCCTATGTAAGGAAGCTGTGACCCGAGAGGGTTAAAAGAAATGTAAATCTTTGTCGCATTATTAAAAACGTCATTAAGTCCCCCATAAAGATTTATAGCTTCCACTTCTCTTGGACCAAACCTTAAAGGAACGTTTACAAGGACTCCTTTTGACTGAACCTGGAAATACCACAAGTCATTAAACCTTATGAAACTGTGAGGACCATACATATAACCCTGCTCAGGGTCAAGTTTGCCCTCTATGTTAAGCTTGTGCGCCTCTTCAATTGTCATAACTTTCTCTTTTGGAGAAACGACAAGCCTGAACAAAGAGAAGATAAGGACCAAAGCAAGTATTATTGCTATAGAGTAAACAAGAATCTTGTCTGATGCTGGCTTTTCATCTGCCTCATCTTTATCTTCTTCATCAATTTCTTCTGTTTCTTCCTTGGTTTCATCTTCTTTCATTTCATAACACCCAATGCACCATAAACAAGCCTGTCTTTTATCTTAGTGAAATCTTCCCCACGGAATGCCTCTGCTATGATGCAGTTGCCCTCTAGGGTTATGCTAGTCTCGTTGGATTTCTTAAAGTAGATTACTGGGACGTATAGGGTAGCGTTCTTGCATGTGATTACTGGCTTATTGAATTCGTTCTTTGTTGTGAATCCCGGCACCAAATATATATCAAATCCTTGCAGAGTTTTTCAC
>CAYUUH010000125.1:0-3812 GCA_964447855.1 uncultured Methanosarcinales archaeon
ATTGCACTCTTATCGTTTTGGATTCCCTCTACAATAGATAAGTCCCTTTGATGAGCGCCAATCTGCGCTACAATATCCTTGTAATCATCACCAGCAACAAACTTCAAAGCAATAAGGTATGCCTTTCGATCCCTAGAAAGGTCATACTCTTTTCCAATGCCAGAAATCAAATCTTCATTCAATTCTAAATACGAATCTTTGCTTAATGCGTAACGCTTTAATGAAGGATGCTTAAAAACAAAGTTTGGCTTAAACTCTTCTAAAAGCTTCAAAGATAAACGAGACTCCTCATCTCGGATAAAGTCCTTAATCTTGTCCATGTTTTCGGGAATTTCTTTTATCCCTTGCGCTCGGACACTCTTGGCTATTTGGGCGTCAGAAATGAAATCAAAAACATCAACATCAAAAAACCGGTCTATTTTATTCTGTTTCTCTCCAGCATCTAACTTGGAAATATCCCTCAACTGCTTAGCCGCAAATTCAATAGCATCATCGTTTTTCTTTTTCCAAGAACCTATCTGGTCGCGAAGGAAATCAATCTTTTCCCTATCCTCAATGTTCTTTGCTTGAATCCCAGACTGCGGCTCCCTATAAACCCTGCTTCTAAAAGCGTTTAAAGCAGAGAACTTTTCGTCCATAAGGACATCTACTTCTTTTTGATTTTCCTTGCCATATAGAGAAGAAAAACCAGCATAAATAGAAGTAACTCCGAGGTAATATGGGTTGTTCGGCGAGATTGCCTTTTCAAAAGCAGCCTGCCATTGTGCTGGGCCAGCCTCATTGAATCCAAGAACACCTTTATTCTCCCCATCTTCATTCATTAGGTCGTACGCAGCACCAAACAAATCACGATAAATAGCTTTTGTTTCCCCGGCATTAAAACGCTCTGTCAACAAAACATCAGGACGGCCACGATATATTGGCGCTCCTTTCCTAAATGCATCTTTATTGGCAGTCAAAGCCATAGTAATTTGCCCCAAAGGGGGAATAGAACCAATTTCTGGAACATATCCACCCTCTAGTGCGCCAACTACTTGCCCAATAGTGTTACTTGAACCTTGGTCAGAAACCATGCCACTAACCAAAATGTTCGTAGCCTTTAGTGCGGCAGGCAACTTTATTGAAAGGAATGGCCGGACAACTTCGCCCCTCTCGTTTACCTTAGTCCAAGGCATCATCATAACAAAGTAGTTGGACTTAATGTATTCCGAAACACCACTGTAGCCAATAATGCCCTCTTTCTCATCATCTTCCCCGGACTTTACATTATACAAAGCAACAGCTAAAGCCATTCCGCCAAACTCGGCAAGCCTTGTAGCAGCTAAGAGAGGGTTTTTAGAAGCAAAATCAACCTCAGCCTTAGCCCCTTGAATCATTGCATTTAAGAATGGTAGCATTGTTTGGTCCAAAACCCTTGTGGCCGAAGTTCCCTCCCTAAAGTCAATCAGATCCGCGGCACTCGCAGCAGCAGAAATTTTCATTAAAGTTAATTCATACCCAGTAGGATCAACCCCATGCTTATCCTTGTATGCCGCAATGTTCTTTTCCAGAGCAGCCTCATAAATGATAACCCTTGTAATAAGCTCCGAACCAGACTGCAAGGAATTTATCACGTCTAAAACAGCGACAATGCCATCTTTTGCATCTCCAAAAGCTTGACTCAATGCAGTTTTCGACAATTTATCGCTATACATTCTTGACGTTGGGTTTGAAAGCCCAGACATTCCGCCCCCATGCTCAAAGTAATCCTTTACAAGATTTTCAAACTTTGAGTCCCTCGCCGTTTGCCCAAAAAAGGAAGCCCCATACTTAACAGACTTTCGGTATATATTCTCAGCAGTATATCCAGTAGCCCTTATCAAAATAGTGGCAATGTTTTTGGAAAAAGATTTATACAAATCCATTGTTACCATTGATGCGTGAATAACGTCAAGGGCGAAGTTGCCTATTGCAAACGCAGGGTTTAAAAATACAGCAGAAGACTTAATCAAAGGAGTCAAAAGAAGGTTAGACAAAACCTTAACACCAAGGCTGTTTTCATTAACACCCCTCCCGCTTGGCGTTTGGAACAAGTTAACCATGTCATTCCGGACTGCAATGTTTTTCTCAATACCATTAACAAAATACTTCATAGAAGTAAATCCAGATGGAGCCTTATCGTTATTTCCCAAAACAATAAACAACGTCTGCTCCTTGGTTAGTTTATCAATCTCGTCTGGGGTAAGGTTCTGGGCAGTAGAGCCTAAATACCTGGCCCTTTTCTTACGAACATTTTCGGCCTTTCTGATTGCCTCAGCCAAGTAGCCTTGCTGCTTGTTTTGCGCCCAATCAACAGCCTTATTCATAAAGTTGTTTTTGGCAACAGCATCAAAGGTTATTTGAGAATTTATTTGCAACAAGGTTTGGGTGTCCATTTCTAAAATCTTATCCTCACTACCTTGCTTAATGGCCTTTATCTCTTTAGATACAGAAGGATAGCTTACCTCATCTATTGACGTGTTTGAAAGGTCAATAAACATTCGGCGAACATAATCACGCTTTTCCATTGAATCATAAGCCTCTTGGGATATTAAGCCTGCATCTAAGCGCATTTTTAACAGCTCATTGTTGGCCTTAGTGTACATTTCGGCGCGCTCCTTTATTTTAGTGGCCTCAGCATCAGTGCGCCCATCTATGTCATTAACAAACGCTCTGGCAAGCTCAGTTGTGTACTGTTCCCTCTTGCCATTAACCATAATGGAACCACTCTTAACCTCATCTATTCCAGACTTTTCAAGGGCGGCCATTTCATCTTTAATCTGCTGTTTTCTTACAGGAGTAACGCCAGCAGCCAACTCCTTTTTCAAATTCTCGTGTTCGATAGCCCTTTGGTTGCGCATTTCGGCAACATCGACAATCCTACGATAAATCAAATACTTATTAAGCCTTTCTGTTTCAGAATAATTTAAGTCGCCATAAATCATTTTATAAACTTCATTATACCAATTAGCCGCCTTAGTAGAAGCGCCCATGCGGAACTTGCGAGCAGAATACACCTCACGCTCTTGCGAAGTTCTATAATCCATTAGCCCCCCACCTTTATACCCAAACACACGATTAAAATTCTTTACTGGACTAATAAATGCATTCTTAAAGTTTTCATAATTCCTAGAAAGAAAGTTGCGCCTGCGCTTAATTTCTTCATTGATACGCGCTTTTTGCATTTCAAGCTCTTGCGCCAAAAGCTCTTCTTTGTTTTTATTAAAGTCTTTTACTTGGTCTATGGTAGTGTACAATTGGGAGCGATTGGCGGCAGCTTGTAGCGCATCTTGGTACATGTCTTTTACAAGCATCATAGCTTGATTTTCATTCAAACCATAATTCGTTTGGGCGTTTTGCACAAATTGGTCAACTACTGCTTGATTGGAAGATATAAACTCCAAAAAGTTCATATTTATCCTGCCAGACATAGCGGCAATAGAAAAGAGAAAATTATCTTTCAAATCCAATATATCTTTAGCAAAAGCATCATCTATCTCAAAACGAGAAGCCGCCGAATCAAATATTGCCTTGTCAGAATCAACAACCCTAATCTCCACCCTAAAGTTCTCCTTCATATCCTTCACAAAATCCTGGAAGGTGTAAACCCCTTGCAATGTTTTATAGTAAATGTAGTTCTTTATTTCTATAAGGGTTTGCGCATCTATCTCCGCCAACCGCTTCGCTCTACCAAATGGGGAAATGCCTAAGCCTCCATTCCTTCCCTTTAACAACCTTTTTATTTCTTCGGCTGCTTCATCTGCCTTTTGTTTAGCCTCCTTGGCTTTTTCTTT
>CAYUUH010000126.1:0-3140 GCA_964447855.1 uncultured Methanosarcinales archaeon
CAGGAGATATAAAAAAACCGGGGGTTTATGAATTCCCCTTAGGGATAACTGCAGGAGAACTGATGGACAAAGTCAAGCCAACTCAGGAGCCAAAGGCATTGTTCTTTGGATGCGCTGGCGGATGTGTGGCTTACGACCAGAATATAATCCTTGATAATGAACATCTACATGAAATGGGGGCTATGCTTGGGTCTTGTACAATAATTGTTGTAGGAAAAAGCTATAGTATCCCCAAGATATGTAATAATATTGCAGAGTTTTTTGTGCATGAAAGCTGCGGAAAATGCACGCCATGCAGAGAGGGAAACTTCAGGGTCCTCCAGATACTTGAAAAGATACTGAAGCATAAGGCTGACAGAAAAGATATCGGTGCATTAGAAGACTTAGGGAATTTTACAAGCAAGACTTCTTTGTGCGGCTTGGGCCAGGCGTCCAATGCCCATGTAAGGACTGCACTAAAAAACTTCAAAAAGGAGTTTGTAAAATGAAAGTTTTGATTAATGAGACGTCATTTGAGGCAAAGCCTGGGCAAACAATACTTGAGCTTTGCATTGAGAAAGGAATAGATGTCCCCCACTTATGCTGGCACCCTGATTTGGAAGCTCAAGCAAGATGCAGGATATGTGTTGTAGAGGTTAATGGGAAGGTAACGACCTCATGCAACACTAAAGTTCAGGAAGATATGCAGATAATCACTGAGAACGACGAAATAAACAAGGCAAGAAAACTAAATATGGAGCTTTTGCTTGCAAACCATAACCCGAAAGGGGAAGATAATGAGCTTGCAAGGCTTGCAAGAAAGCTTGGCGTGGAAAAGATAAGGTTTGAGAAGACTCATTATAAGCATATAGATGACAGCAGCGCTGCAATCCACCGCGACAATAACAAATGCATACTTTGCGGAAGATGCGTGCAGAAATGCCAGGATGTCCAGACTGTTTATGCAATCGGCTTTGGAAAGAGAGGATATAAAACAGAGATAATGCCTTGGTCAAACCATGGCTTGGGAGATATAGCCTGCGTCCAATGCGGCCAATGCACTAATGTTTGTCCTTCCCAAGCGATAATGGAAAAAGATTATACGGGAGAAGTTTTTGATGCAATAAAAGACCCAAAGAAGATTGTCATTGTGCAGACCGCGCCATCGATAAGAGCAACTCTTGGTGAGACACAAGGCATGCCTCCCGGGAGCCTTGTAACTGGAAAGATGGTCTCTGCATTAAAAAAGCTTGGGTTTGATAGAGTTCTTGACACTAATTTTGCAGCTGACCTTACAATTGTTGAAGAAGGGAACGAGCTTATCCAAAGGATAAAGAATAAAGGAAAGCTTCCGATGATTACATCCTGCAGCCCTGGGTGGGTAAAATTTATAGAGCATTTCTTCCCTGAGCTCTTGCCTCATTTGAGCTCGTGCAAAAGCCCACAGCAGATGTTTGGTGCAATAGCCAAGACATATTATGCAGAGAAAAACAAGATTGACCAGAGCAAGATTGTTTCTGTAAGCATCATGCCATGCACAGCAAAGAAGTATGAGATGAACCGGCCTGAGATGAGGTCGTCAGGTTTTAAGGATGTTGATTATTCCATAACGACGCGAGAGCTTGGAAGGATGATTAACAAGAAAGGGATTAGGTTTGAAAAGCTTCGTGATGGGAAGTTTGACCCCCTTATGGGTGCATCAACCGGAGCAGCAGCCATATTTGGAGCAACTGGGGGGGTGATGGAAGCTGCGCTAAGGACAGCTGCCGACATACTTGAAGGAAAAGACTTAAAGAATATCGAATACCAGGGAGTACGAGGACTGGATGGAATAAAGGAAGCGACTGTTGAGATAGCTGGAATGAAGCTGAATGTTGCAGTTGCACATGGCCTTGGAAATGCAAGAAAGCTTCTTGAGGCAGTAAAAAAAGACCCATCAAAGTATCACTTTATTGAGATAATGGCATGCCCTGGCGGATGTGTCGGTGGAGGAGGCCAGCCTGTACCAACAACTAGGGAGGTCGTAAAGAAAAGAACAGAAGCAATATATCAAGAAGACCAAGGGCTTCCATTAAGAAAATCCCATAAGAACCCAGAGATAATAAAGCTCTATAAGGATTACTTAGGCGAGTATGGTTCTGAGAAAGCTCATCATCTGCTGCATACATCTTATACTAAAAGGAACGAGTTTGGAGATTGATTAACTACTTCTGTGGTGATTAATTAGTATTATTAATATAGTGGTAATTATCAATGTTTTTTTGTGGTAATTAATAATTGTATTTAATAGTGTGGTAATTACGTTTATTGTGTATCAAGATGTTGTCAGGTGGTAATTAATTAAGCTTTGTAGATATGTGGTAATTATGAATATATTACTCTCTAAAACTTTTATGTGGTAGTTATTCTATAATTAAAATCATGTGGTAGTTAATCAGAAAAGTATTTATATAAGTGGTAGATAAATAAACTTGATGCCATACTTAAAAAAGGTGAAGATTAAGGGAAACGAATATTTCTACCTTTTTCATACAGTAAGGGACGGAGACAAATTTAAAAAAATAAGCAAGTATATTGGAAAAGAAAAGCCGTCTGCTAAAGAAGTAGAGTCTCTAAAAAAAGAATTCATTTCTGAGATAAAAAAGAAGCCAGTAGAGGAGATAATCCAAAGAAGAAAACCAAATGTTGTTGCAATCCTTCAGGACCTGCAGCAAAAAGAAGGGTATCTCTCAAAAGATTCTATGGTTAAGATTTCAAAAGAGATGGGAATACCTGGCGTGGATATATATGGCGTTGCAACATTTTACTCCCAGTTCAGGCTTACCCAGCAGGGAAAATACAAAATAAGCATTTGCACAGGAACGGCATGTCATGTGAAGGGTTCTGGAAAACTTTTGGAATTTGTTGAAACATTGCTTGGGATAAAAACCGGACAGACAACGAAAGATGGAAAGTTCACATTAGAGAGGGTAAACTGCATAGGTGCTTGCGCAAAGGCTCCTGCAATGATGATTAACAATGAAGTTTACGGGCAGCTGACAGAGGATAAAGTAAAGAAAATCATTAAGGGATTAAAATAGATTATATGATAAACATAAACGAAAAGGTCGATTTAGAGAAAGTAAAGACAGAGCTCGAAGGAGACAGGATTACTGTAGGCC
>CAYUUH010000126.1:3150-3809 GCA_964447855.1 uncultured Methanosarcinales archaeon
TAGGCCTTGCGACATGCGGGATTTCTGCAGGAGGAATTCCTGTGTTTAACGCTCTGAAAAAGGCAGAGCTAGGAATTAATGTTGAGAAAGTTGGCTGCATAGGAATGTGCTATAATGAGCCATTGGTAACTGTTGTGCAGGACGGAAAGAGATCAATATATGGCAATGTCACTAAGGAAAATGTTGACAAACTTATTGGCTTCATTAAAAACAAGAAAGAGTGCAAGGAGCTTTTGGTTGCCAATGATATAAATGAGCTTGACTTTTACAAAAAACAGAAGAGACTTCTGATGGAAAACTGCGGGATTGTCAATCCATTAAGCCTTGGCCAGTATATTTACAAGGGAGGGTATAATGGGCTTGCAAATGCGCTGAAAGTAAGCCCTAAAGAAGTAATCGAGCAAATGAAGAAATCTGGATTGCGAGGAAGAGGCGGAGCAGGATTCCCTACATGGATGAAATGGAATTTTATTGCTGACAGGCCAGGCAAGAAATATCTTATCTGCAACGGAGATGAAGGAGACCCAGGAGCTTTCATGAACAGGACAGAGATGGAATCTGACCCTTTCAGGCTTATTGAAGGAATGACTATAGGTGCTTATGCAACTGGGTGCGATGAAGGAATAATCTATACAAGAGCAGAATACCCTCTTGCAATT
>CAYUUH010000127.1:0-3793 GCA_964447855.1 uncultured Methanosarcinales archaeon
CTTTTAAGGATTTCCTAGAAAAGAATCAGCACATTAGACATGTAGAATTATCAAACTGGGGAGAGATGTTTCTAAACCCGGAATTAGAGCAGATAATAAGATATGCACATGACAAGGGAATAGAATTATCGGCCTCAAATGGGGTTAACTTAAACATAGCTGATGAATCGACGATAAAATGCCTTGTCGAGTGCAAGTTTAGGCATCTTAGCGTATCTATAGATGGAGTAACCAACAAATCGTACAGGATGTACCGCAAAGAGGGAGACTTAAACAACGTTCTTAATAACATACGATTAATTAATCAGTACAAAAAGAAATTAAATTCCAGATTCCCTAAACTTACCTGGCAGTTTATAATATTCGGGCATAATGAGCATGAATTGCATGAGGCAAGAAAACTGGCAGAAGAACTTGGGATGGAATTCTCTCCGAAACTAAACTGTAATGATTCTTTTTCTCCTGTAAGGGATAGAGACTTTGTAAGAAAACATAGTGGATTAGGGGCAGCCTCCAGAGCAGAGTTCAGGCAGAAACACAACAAAGACTACATCGTGTCCTGCGACCAGCTCTGGTATCAACCACAAATAAACTGGGATGGAAAGCTTCTTGGGTGCTGTAAAAATGTATGGGGCAATTTTGGGAATGTATTTGAGGAAGGCTTTGAAAAATGCTTGAAAAGTGATAAATATATTTACACAAAAAGAATGCTGTTGGGTAAGGCAAAAGAAAGAAAAGATATCCCCTGCATACACTGCAAAACATTTAATGAGATACTTAAGCCATCATTCTATAGAAAGGATACAAACAAAAATCGACAAGTTTAAATATTAATTAGTAATCCCTACATATCATGAAAGGATACAAAAGTTCAAACGCGAGCAAGCTTTTGTTAGTCCTACTTCTAGTCGTTCTGGTACTGTAATTCTGCCTCAAGTTATCTCGATAGCTCTGGGGCATTCACCGTTCAAACCAAATTAAAAAAAGCTATATGCAAATACAGCAAATATACCGAAACTAATAAAAACAAGCAAAAAACAAGGGAAGGAAGATGGCAAAACAAAAACAAGCAAAAGGAACCAAGATTAAGGTATTTGATACTACATTGCGCGATGGGGAGCAGTCTCCTGGCGCTTCATTGACAATCCAGGAGAAGATAATAATCGCAAAGCAGCTTGCAAGGCTTGGCGTCGATATAATCGAAGCAGGGTTTCCTATAAGCTCTGACGGAGATTTTGAGGCTGTTAAGCTGATAGCTCAGCAGGTAAAAGGTCCAGTAATATGCGGGTTAGCTAGGGTTACTAATGAGGATATTGACCGCGCATGGGACGCAGTTAAGCACTCAAAGAAGCCAAGAATCCACACTTTCATTGCGACATCGCAGATTCATATGGAGAAAAAGCTTCGCAAGTCAAAAGAAGAAGTAATCAAGATGGTCGAGGAAGGAGTTAGTCACGCTAAATCAAAATGCGATGATGTAGAATTTTCACCAGAAGACGCAGCAAGAACTGACTTGGACTACATGTGCGATGTTGTGAGGGCTGCAATAAAATCAGGGGCTACCACAATCAATATTCCAGATACAGTTGGATATGCAGAGCCAGAAGAATTCGGCTACAGAATCAAGTATTTGTTTGAGAATGTTCCAGAGGCAAAAAAAATCACAGTAAGTGTACACTGCCATAACGACCTTGGATTGGCAGTTGCAAACTCATTAGAGGGAATAAAGAACGGCGCAACACAGGTAGAATGCACAATAAACGGGATTGGAGAGCGTGCCGGAAACTGCTCAATGGAAGAAGTAGTGATGAACCTAGAGACAAGAAAGGACTTTTTCAGCAGGTTTTACACAACCATCAACACAAAAGAGATTTACAAAACCTCAAGGATGGTGTCAGACTTAACAGGGCTTGTTGTGCAGAGAAACAAGGCAATCGTAGGATTAAATGCATTTGCCCATGAGGCAGGTATCCACCAGCACGGCGTAATCTCTGAGAAATCAACATATGAGATAATGCAGCCTGAAACAGTTGGCTGGACAGGAACCGGGCTTGTGATAGGCAAGCACTCCGGAAGGCATGCTGCTGAAGCAACATTGAAGGAGATGGGCTACGAGCTAAGCAAGAAGCAGGTTGACCAGATTATGGCCAAGATAAAGGAACTTGCAGACAAGCAGAAAGAAGTTGTCAGAGAAGATATAATCGCAATAGCTAATGATATTATCGGCACTTTGTCAGCAGAAGACCAGATGGTTATTCTTGATGAAGTCAAGGTAGAGACAGGCAACAAGACAAAGCCAACAGCAACAGTCACGCTAACATTGAATGGCGAGAAAAAGGTTGGAAAAGGCCAGGGAGTTGGGCCTGTCGATGCCGTTTCAAAGGCAGTAAGCAACATAATCGGCCCAGAAGTGACGTTAAAAGAATATAATCTTAAGGCAATAACTGGCGGAACAAATGCGCTTGCTGATGTCCTGATTAAGATAGAAGATAAGAAAGGGAATATATTTTCAGCAGAAGCAGTCAATGAAGACGTAATAATGGCCTCAGCAGAAGCATTGATAAAGGGGATAAACAAGGCATTAAGCTTCAAGAAGATGAAAGAAAAAGAACAGGAGAGATTGTAAAATGAAAGGAGCAGATGCAGTAGTTAAAACACTTGTTAAACAGGGAACAAATATTACATTTGGCTTTCCAGGCGGTCAGGTAATACCTTTGTTTGACGCATTCCTAGACTATTCAAAGGAGATAAAGAACGTACTGGTCAGGCACGAGCAGGGAGCAGCCCATGCTGCAGAAGCCTATGCAAGAGTGTCAGGGAAGGCAGGAGTTTGCATTGCAACTTCAGGTCCAGGAGCAACTAACCTAGTTACTGGAATAATGAATGCTTATATGGACTCTTCGCCGATGATAGCCTTTGGCGGCCAGGTTCCAGTAAGCCTGATAGGAAATGACGCATTCCAGGAAACAGATATGATGGGCGTTACGCTTCCGATTACAAAACATAATTTCCAGATAAGGAGTGCAGATGACGTATCTGATATAATAATGAAGGCCTATAAGATTGCATTAGAGGGCAGGCCAGGCCCGGTTTACATAGACCTTCCGAAAGACGCTCAGGTTAATGACACTAACAAAGAAATACCTAACGAAGTATTTATTCAGGGGTTCCAGCCGAACTTGAGCCCAAACCCAATGCAGATAAAGCGCGCTGCAGAGGCAATACTCAAGGCAGAAAGGCCGCTAATACTCGCCGGAGGAGGAGTTATAATAGCTAATGCAGCAAATGAGCTTGCAGAGCTTGTGCAGCTGCTTAATGTTCCGGTAGCAACAACAATGATGGGGAAGGGCTGCTTTGATGAAAGGCACCCATTAAGCCTTGGCAACGTAGGAATGCACGGAAGAAAGATTGCAAACTATGCATCAGTACATGCAGACTTGATAGTTGCAATAGGCTGCAGGTTCTCTGACAGAATCACGGGAAACCTAAAAACATATGCAGAGAATGCAAAAGTCATCCACATAGACGTAGACCCTGCCGAGATAGGGAAGAACGTTAAGGTAGACATCCCAATAGTTGGAGACGCAAGGAACTCGATAAAAGAGTTAACAGCCACACTTAAGAAGCTAATAAAGAAGAACTCTGAAACTCAATGGGCAAAGAACATGAAGGACTTAAAGGCAACATGCGACAAGTGCGTCCAGTATACTCCAACAAAGAAGATTGACCCTAAAATGGTTATGGATGAGCTTAACAAAGTACTAAACCCAGACGACATAGTCACAACTGGAGT
>CAYUUH010000128.1:0-3767 GCA_964447855.1 uncultured Methanosarcinales archaeon
CAACAACTGTGATTTTAACTCCTGATTGCTTTGCTTTGGCAAGTAAAGCTCCAAGAGAGTCTAACTTTCTTTTTGCGCCTTCTGCGCTTGTGACGATGGTTATTGACTTCTCTGCTTTCTTTATCCTCGACCTAAGATGGTCATAAAGGTTTTCCCTGCCTTTTATGCTTCCCGTAAGGTCTGTTGGCTCTACAAGATTTGAGCCCTGCGTATGGAGCATGTTAAGCTCAGTTATCAGGTTTCCAGTATTAATCTGGTTAATCAGGTTTATTCTTTTCTTGGATTCCTCTTCAACCTTTTTCTTTACCCTGTCAATAACATCTTCTGGAGGCACTGCAATATATCTTATTGGCTTGCCTACCTTGCTTATGATAAATCCTTTCTTTTCAAGACTCTCAAGAACATCATAGGATCTTGACCTTGGAACATTTGCTATATCAGAAAGCTCTCCTGCTGTAGAAACTCCTCTAGAAAGAAGGGCTGTCCATAGCTTTGCCTCGTATGTGTTAAGGCCAAAGTCCCTTAGCTTGTTCAAAAACTCCTTTTCGACTATCATTATAGAAGAAGAGAAATAAAAAGAAGTATTTAAAGCTTTCTATCTTTTTGCTATTTTAGAGTAGTGAAAACCTTATTTTACTCTTATAGCAAGGATTTGAGGCTGTACATACCTCTCCTTTACAGACCTGGTTAACGACTCATCGTCACCAATATATGTGGTTACCTTGTAAGAGTAGCTTGCAGGCACTGTGTCAATACCATCGCCTATCTCATTTCCAATAGTTATCTGTAAAGGCCATACGTGCTGTTCTCCTGGGGGGAGTTCTATGATGAATTCCTTAGGGTTCAGCCAAGACTCTATATGTGCTGCTTCTGCTTTCTCAAGCTTGTTTGAAGAACTGTCAACTGCTTTATCAAGTGTCAACTCTACCCTGAAAGTCTGTGTCTTAGGAAGCACGTTGATTACTCCTATTCCAAAGGTATACGAATCTCCTACAGACATTGTCCTGAACGGCTCTGAAATTGCCATAGCCTTCATAAGGTTGTGCTCAAGTTTGTTCTCTACTTTCTCCTTAACTTCGTCTGTCAATACTGGCTCTTTTTGTGCGGTTGTTGTGGTCTTTGTTGTTGTGGTTGTCTTAGTAGCTGAAGGCTTATAGCAAAGCCCATTGGAACTACATGAGTTAGTGCAGTCTTCATTTGTCTCGCACGACTTTCCGTCTGCGCATGGGCTGCAGCTCCCTCCACAGTCAACATCAGTCTCATCGCTGTTCTGAGTTCCATCAGAACACATTTGCTCAGTGTCTACGCCGCTACATGCTGTCACAAACAAACAAAGAATTAACATTCCGAATAATATTTTTTTGTTCATTGTAGTAGTTAATAAATCCTTATCCTTTTTATAGTTTATGAGAATTATGGGTTAAATTTATATATTTGGAAGGATTACCACCCAATATGAATGATTCCATAAAAACAGGAAAATCTGCATTTATTCTAGCTATAGCTATTACTGGAATCATTATTATACTTTAAGCTGCGGTCTTCTAAAAAGATTGCAGCCACGGGTTCTAAAAATGAAAACACTTAATAATCAAACCATACAAGGGGGGGTATGATGGCGTTAAAGGTATTTGACACTACATTAAGAGACGGCAGCCAGGGCGCAGGAGTTAATTTTAGCTTGCGCGACAAGATAGAGATAGTGAAGGCTCTTGACGATTTTGGAGTTGATTATGTCGAGCTTGGATGGCCTGGGTCTAATCCAAAAGACATGGAAGCGTTTACTGAGGCAGCAAAGCTCAAGCTGAAAAACTCAAAGATAGTTGCATTTGGTTCTACGAGGAGAAAAGGAATAAAGGCAGAAGAAGACAGCAACCTCTGGGCAATAGCAGACAGCAAGGCAAAGGTTGCGTGTATATTTGGGAAAACCTGGCTTGAGCATGTTGAGAAACAGCTTAAGGTTGACGCAAAAGAGAATCTTGCTGCTATAGGAGATAGCATAAAATTCCTGAAGAAAAACAAGCTAGAAGTTCACTATGACCTAGAGCATTTCTTTGATGGATTTAAGGATAATCAAAAATATGCTCTTGAGTGCCTTAAGACTGCGTTTGATGCAGGAGCAGACGTGCTTGTACTTTGCGATACTAATGGAGGATGCCTCCCTTCCGAGGTCGAGGAGATTACAAAAGAAGTCGTTGGATTTATGAAGAAAGAGAGGGTAACTTGTGAGTTAGGTGTCCATATGCACAACGATTCTGGGTGCGGCGTAGCAAATACCCTAAGGGCTGCAGATTTAGGAGCAACACATTTGCATGGCACGATAAATGGCCTTGGAGAGAGGGCAGGAAACGCTGATTTGTGCCAGATAATCCCTAACCTGGTTTTGAAAAAAAAGGCAAGTTTGCCTAAAATAAAGATGAAAGAGCTTGTCGCAATAAGCAGGCTTGTATATACCCTGACTAATCTTAAGCCGGATGACAGCCAGCCTTATGTCGGGAAAAATGCTTTCTCGCATAAGGGGGGAGTTCATGTAGATGCAATAATGAAAGGAGCATCGTATGAGCATGTTGACCCTGCTTCTGTGGGCAATATAAGAGAGATTGTGCTTTCTGACTTGAGCGGCAAGGCAAACATAGTTGAGGTCGCAAAGGAATTTGGAGTCAAGGTAAGCAAAGATGATCCGCGAGTAAAGGATATGCTCAAAGAGCTTGAATTGATGGAAAAGAAAGGATATGATGTTGGCGGGCTAAATGCTGAGAGATTCTTGCTGTATGAAAAATATTTTGGAAAGAATCCAATACTCTTCAGAGTAAAAAAGTGGGCTGTAAAGAGCGAGCATGATGATGATAGTGAGAAAGAAACGTCCAGCTGCACGCTTGTTGTTGATGCCAAAGGCAAGGTTGAGGAATTTAAAGATGTTGTTGCTGGCGGCCCTGTTGATGCGCTTTACAAAACACTAAGAAAGGCAATAGCTAAGACTTACAAGAACCTTGCAGAGATAGAGCTGCTTAATTATAAAGTAAGGATATTTGAAGAAAAAGGAGTAGAAAGCTCTGTAAGGGTTTACATAGAATTCAAAAACGGCAGAGAAGAGTGGGGCACGGTTGGTGTAAGCGCCAACATACTGGAAGCAAGCTTTAAGGCTATTGTGAAAGGGTTTAAGTATTATCTAATTAAGAACTCCTAGGAAGCCGAATCATAGTTCTAAAGTTCCAGTGGAAATCAGGGGGGTTTATAAACTCCAAGCTATCTATTTAAAAATGAGAGTATTTAAATAATCTAGTCCCTTTTAGTTCTTTATAAATAAAATGGCATTTTAAGGTTAAATAAGCCTTATTTATGCTTTAATGGCGCAATTTGCGTTTATTTTTTTATGAAAAGGAAAAATAGGGAGGGTTTTTAAAATGGTAAAGAAAAAGGTTGAGAAGGAAACAAAGAGAGACATAAGAGTGGTCAATATTGTCGTATCTACCTCATTAGAGCACGACATCCCTCTAGAGAAGATGGCTGCCACCCTAAGCAACACGGAATATAACCCAGAACAGTTCCCTGGACTAGTCATAAGGATAAAAGAACCTAAGACCTCTGCCCTTATCTTCAGCTCTGGAAAGGTAGTCTGCACTGGAGCAAGGTCAATGGATAAGCGATTGCGTCAACTTCTGGTCGAACGATACGGGCTCGATCCGGCACTCAACGAGCAGGCGGCACAGGAGTTTTTCGCGCGGCTGTCGTTGGAGACGAAGGGGAAGATCGGTATCGAGCTGTCT
>CAYUUH010000129.1:0-3729 GCA_964447855.1 uncultured Methanosarcinales archaeon
CGCAATAACATCCGCATCTCCTATTTCCCCAAGAGTCATTGTTGAGAGTATCTGCGCAATATCAGAAGAAAAGTAGATTGACTGCACATCATCTTCCCTGTCAACATAATATATCGAGGCAAATATGAGGACAGAAAGTATAACAGTTACAGCTATCAGCGCATCTATGCTGAAAAATACTCCATTTTTTCTTTGTGCCGTCATTCCCATATATGCACCAACACTCTTATTATTCCAGAGTCATAGATTGCAAGCCTTTCCACCTTGATAAGCTCTTCATGCTCCTCTGCAGAAAAATTCTTTCCAATCGAAGAAACGCCGTTTATCACCACAGGACTTCCTTCCTTATCCTCAAAAGATATCAGGTAGTCATAGCTTGTCGAAAGAAGCCTTCTGCTTATTGTGTAGTTTGACACAGCAATGCTTGAGAAATAAGCAACTTTATCAGGGTCTATCCTTACCCCGTCTTTCGTCAGCCCAATAAGGGTAACATTCCCTACACTCCAGTCTGCAGGGTATCCTTCTGACATTATATAACTGGACATCAATTTTGCATCAAGCAATAGGTTGCTTTCGTCTTCTCCGCCGTAATCAAGAGTATTGATACTGTACTTGTAGAACACTAGCAGCGCCCCTAAGAATATCAGTATGCCTACAACAAGGTCGAGGCTCCATATCTGCGATTTTCTACTGGTTGAGGTAGATGATTCCATTTGTCTTGTTTATCCTGTTCTCCCCTTTTGTTAAGTTTCCAACGACAGGAGGTATTATTCTCCAGAAATCCTCTTTTTCTGTGCTCAATACAACTTCATCTCCCATTATTTGGATAGTATAATTCTTGTCAGATATCTTTTGCGGAAGCTCGAACTCCCTGTAATAGCCGTCAAGAGCCCTTGCCGCAAGGTTGAGTTCTTTTTGCACCTTTACAACAACATCTTCATTAAGAAGGAACTCCCTTCTCTTGTGGATATCATTTGTTTTCTCTGCTGCAATCCCCACCATCAACGTGAACATGAAAAGCACGACTCCAATAAGAATCATGAACTCCATCGCAGCCTGGCCATTCAGGTTCCGTTTATCCATACATAACCCTCTTTAGCCTCTATGTAGATATAATGCAGGCCATATTTAGTGTCTATATTGCCAAGAATATTCACCTTAGAGGCATAGAACATGTCAGCCTCTCCAGATTGGGTGTATACTTTAAATGAAATCTCGTTGTTGCTTATGTTCACATCCCTTACTCCTTCAGGCATGAACACCTTAAGTGTAGTCATTGAAGGCTCGCCATAGTAATATATAGACTCTGCGCTGTCAATTATCTGCTTGGCTATCCTGTCAATCTGGTTTGTGTTTATAGTGTTCTCTGTCTGCTTTGAATAGTAATGAGCCACCCCAAGAAGAGAAATAGCAATAAGGGTTGCAATCCCAACCACAGACATATATTCAAAACTAATTTGACCTCTTCTACCTCTTTTTTCCATTATGTTTAACCTTAAGAGCCCATCTATATTTAAACTTTTTTAGACTCTTTAAGCTAACTGGTCACTATTCTAAAATTACTACATACGTTTAAAAAAGAGTATTCCAATGAGAGTGCTAGTCGATAGTTATAAGTATAAAGTTTTGGGCTTAATATGGCTAAAACCAAAAAGAAACAGAAAAAGATTGCACCTAGACCTAAGGCTCCAGTGAAGGCTAAGCCAAAGCAGCAGAAACAGCAGCAAAAGCCATCGCCTGTCACAAGCCCTACCGTGCAGCAAAAGCCCGCCGTATCATCTTACAAGCCATCAGCAACATTGTCCCAGAATCAGCCTCATTCAATAGGGCCCTCATTAGTCGTGGGAGTTATTGTTCTTACGCTTGCAGCATTCATAAGTTTATTCATCAAGCATAAGAATGTCATAGTAAGGCTTGGCACTTATAACATAAGAATTTTCTTCTCAACTCCAAGTCCAGCATTCTACATTCTGATTACCTTGATTGTTCTTGGGGTATTGTTTATACTCTACAGGGAAGCATTCTCCAGAAAAAAACTGTCAAGCCCTGCAGAAGAGATAGTCAAGAAAATAGCCGAAAAGAAAACTCTAGCCGAAAAAAAGATTGCAGCTAAGGAAGTCATAAAATCTTCTGAGAAAAAATCTGCCAAGACTGGAATGAAAAAGCAGCACGTATATCTCATGCTCGTTCTGATTTCTGTTGTGATGGTCCTTTCAGGATTTATCTTAAAGAATATGCCTGCAGTATTTATCGGACTGGTACTGGCAGGCCTGTCTATGTTTGCATACACCCAGCTTAAGAAGTCTGGCGCAATAGGGGCTCAAAAGCCAAGTATGCTTGCAAATATGCTAAAAAAACAGGAAGATGCCAAGGCAAAAGAAGGGCAAAAGCTTGCTAAGGTAGAGCTCGGCAAATACGAGACTTATTTTGATGTTCTGTATAAGATTGTAGATACAAAAGGAAGCGTAAAGCTATCTGTCCTTGCACAGTATTTTGGTGTAAACAAGAAAAGGATAGAGGAATGGGCAACAATACTTGAAGAGCACAATATGCTTGCAATACATTATCCTATGTTCGGGGAGCCTGAGATAGCAAAGGTTGCTCAGAAACCTCAGGAAGAAGAGGCTAACGGTGAGAAATAGTGGTATCAGACGCGATTGACAAGTATAAGGTGGAAGCAGACGGAGTCACTGTAGAGATTGTGATATCCAAGAAAAGAGGAGAGCTTGGTAAATATAACCTTGTCGTCCCAAGCCTTAGCAAGCCGACATTGGCTTTAGTCGATGAGATAAGGAACGAGCTTATAACTGAGGTCAAGGTAAGCGCAGCTGAGATGCTTGATCCAAAGGTTATGGACAAGCTCAAGAAAAAGTTCGGCGCGAAGGCAGAGGAACTCTTAAAGAAAAAGCTTGTTGTGATAAAAGATGACACCAAATCATTCCTTGTAGGAATGCTCCTTCACGAGATGCTTGGGTTTGGCGATGTTGAGTTCCTGCTTAATGACGGAACCCTTGAAGAAATTGTTGTAAACTCAGCAGACGAGCCAATAAGAGTTTACCACAAAAAATATGGATGGCTTGAGACATCAGTTGTGCTTTCAAGTGAAGAGAAAATCCAGAACTTTTCAAATACTATAGCAAGAAGGGTCGGAAGGCAGATAACTGTCCTTAACCCATTGCTTGATGCCCATCTTCTGACAGGTGACAGGGCTAATGCTGTTTTCTATCCAATCTCAAATAAGGGGAATTCAATTACAATAAGAAAGTTCGCAAGAGACCCATGGACAGTAACAGACTTTATCAACAACAAGACCTCTGACTCAACGACATTTGCAATGATATGGCTTGCAATGCAGTACGAGATGAACATCCTTATAAGCGGAGGAACAGGCTCTGGAAAAACATCCTTCCTTAACGTGTGCATGGTTTTTATGCCTCCAAACCAGAGAATAATCAGCATAGAGGATACGCGCGAATTGCAGCTTCCTAAATTCCTTTACTGGTGCCCGCTTACAACAAGGCAGTCAAACCCTGAGGGGAAAGGTGCAGTGACGATGCTTGACCTTCTTGTCAACTCATTGAGAATGAGGCCTGACAGGATTATCCTTGGAGAGATGAGAAGAAAGGAAGAGGCAGAGGTTCTCTTCGAGGCGATGCATACAGGACACAGCGTTTACGCAACAGTGCACGCTGACTCTATCAATGAGACAATCCAGAGGCTTACAAATCC
>CAYUUH010000130.1:0-3697 GCA_964447855.1 uncultured Methanosarcinales archaeon
AGCAGGATTGGAACTGTTATAGTTGATGAAATTCACCTTATGAATGACTCAGGACGAGGGCCTACTCTTGAAATACTAATTACAATCCTTAGCCAGTTGTTAAAAGATGTTCAGATTATCGGGCTTTCTGCGACAATAGGAAATCCTGAAGAGCTTGCTGGCTGGCTTGATGCAGGCCTTGTTATAGACGACTGGAGACCAGTCAAGCTTCACAAAGGAATCTGCACTGGAAGCGAGATAGAATTTTTCTAGTCATCAAATCCAAGGTTTTTCAGGATAATTTCAGAATCAAACTCTTTTAAGTCCTTATATTCCTGGCCGACTCCGATATAGATTATCGGCTTCTTTGTAACATAGCTTACAGAAACTGCTGCCCCCCCTTTTTCATCGACATCTGCCTTTGAAAGGATTATTGCATCAATTCCTATTGTCTCGTCAAATTTCTTTGCCTGCTCAACACAGTCATTGCCAGTTATGCTTTCTCCTACGAAGATTTTCAGGTCAGGCTTTGCTACCCTTACTATCTTGCCCATCTCTTCCATAAGATTGGAGTTTGCATGCATCCTTCCTGCTGTGTCGATTAATACTACGTCGATTCCTTTTGCCTCTGCATGCTTGATTGCATCAAAGGCAACTGCGGCAGGGTCAGAGCCGTAATCATGCCTGATTAGCTTTACGCCGAGCTTGTCTGCGTGTATCTGCAGCTGGTCAATTGCAGCTGCCCTGAATGTGTCTGCAGCAGCAAGAACTACTTTCTTTTTATTGGTTATCAGAAGATTTGCAACCTTTGCGATTGTTGTTGTTTTTCCTGAGCCGTTTATCCCTACAAAACATATTATGAATGGCTTCTTTTTGCCTATCTTATCCAGAAGATTGAATGATTCTACATCGAATAAGTCAGATATGCTCTTTTTCAGCGTGAGCTCGATTGTCTCCTCTATCCTTGAACGCCTTATCGGCTTGTCGACAAGCTCTGACTTTAAGTCTTCCTTTATCTTGTCTATGACTTCTGTAGCAACATTGTTCTCTAAAAGAGCAACCTCAAGATTCCAGAACAAATCTTCAAACTGCTCCTCACTTATTTTCTTTGTGACTACCTTTTCTTTCAGCTTTCCGAAGAATCCCTTCTTTTCTTCAGGCTCTTCTTCCTCTTCTTTAACTTCTACTTCTTCTTTAGCCTCTTTGCTTTCTTCTTTTTCTCCTTCAGGTTCTATCTTCTCTTCAACATGATGCTTTGGTTCTTCAGCTGGCTCTTCTTTTGGTTTTTCTTCAGTTTTTTTTGGATGCTCTTTCTTTTCAGGCTTTGCTTCTTTTGTTTTCTCTTTCTTTACTGGCTTTTCTTTTTTCTCAGGCTTTTGCTTTGGCTCTTTCTTCTCTGGTTTTGGTTCTTCTTTTGGCTTTTCTTCCTTAGGCTCTTCCTTGCCTGCAAACTTCCCTATGAGCTTTCCAAAAAAGCCTTTCTTTTCTTCCTTAGGCTCCTCTTTCTTTTCCTGAGCAGTCTCTTTCTTCTCTGGTTTTGGTTCTTCTTTTGGCTTCTGAGGTTTTTCCTTTGGCTCAAGTGCTTTCTGCTCCTTCTTAGGGGCTTTCTTCTCTGGCTTTGCCTTTTTCTCCTGAGGCTTTTCTACTTCAATAGTCTCCTCTTTACCTTCCTCATCGACCTTTTTAGAAATCTTTGCTATTGTGCTCTTTAGCTTTTCCTTTAAGAACTTGAACATCTTAAACCTAAGACTGTGCCTCTATAAGACTCTGAAGCTCTTTTTCCCTTAGCTCTGCTGTAATTGCTGCCTTCTGAAGCTGTGCAAGAAGCTGCTCCTGGATTTTCTTTACCTCGGAAGACTGCTTTGAAATAAGGCTCTTTGTTTCTTCAACGCTCTTCTTGACAATTGTGTTTGCGCCCACATTGACCAAAAGGCCCTCATTGTCGCTTAGCTTGGCTTTTGCAAATATTCCTGAGCTTATAGGAACCAAAGTATCTGCGCCTTTCTCGAGCTTTTTGAAATCGTCAAGGCTCTGCGAGAGGCTGCTTAACTCAACTTCCTGCTGCTGGAACTGCTGAAGCTGCTGCTGCAGTTGCTTAATCTGCTGCTGTAGCATCTGATATTCCATATATTTCTTCTGCAACACTTCCTGGTTCACTTCTTTCATTTCAGCTTCCTCAATAATGAGTTAAGGAACCCTTCATACTTTTCCTCAGATGCTATGAATGAAGGCCTTACATCCCTTATTGTCTTTTCTTCGCTGCTGAATTCTTTTATCTCTTTTTCTACAAGGCTTTTCAGAACTTGTATCTCGTCTTTATTCAGATTCATTTTGGTTACCTGCCTTTTCTCTTAAATCATCATAGAACTTATCAAATACAACTCCCATAGGCTTTCCCTCAAATATCCTGTCTATTGTCTCTGCAAGCAAAGGAGCAAGGCTTATCACTTTTATCTTACTAAGCATCTTATCCTTTGCAAGGCTTATTGTATTTGTAACAAGGACTTCATCTATCGGGGCTTCCTTAAGCCTCTCTATTGCAGGGCCGGAGAATAGGGGGTGTGTTGCGCATACATATACTCCCAAAGCCCCTGCATCTTTTATTGCTTTGGCAGCCTTTGTGATTGTTCCTGCTGTGTCTATCATATCATCTATAAGTATTGCATTCTTGCCTTCTACTTCTCCGATGATGTTCATTACCTGGGCAACGCCATGCTTTGGCCTTCTCTTATCTATAATTGCCAAAGATGCGCCTACAAGCTTTGCTAACCTTCTTGCGCGGACTGTTCCTCCTGCATCAGGTGAAACAACAACTATATCCTTAAGGCCTTTCTCAAGGATGTTCTCTGCGAGTATAGGCATTACCTCAAGATTATCTAATGGGATATCAAAGAATCCCTGCAATTGGTCAACGTGAAGGTCAAATGTGATTACCCTGTTGACACCTGAAACTGTTATAAGGTTTGCAACGAGCTTTGCTGTTATCGGCTCTCTTGGCGTTGCTTTTCTATCCTGCCTTGCATAGCCGTAATATGGTATTACTGCGGTTATCTCCTTTGCTGATGCCCTCTTTAGTGCATCTACGATTATCAATAGCTCCATCAGAGTTTCATTTGTTGGCGGGCATGTAGGCTGGATAAGGAATATGTCGCAGCCCCTTACGCTCTCCTCTACCTTGACGTAAATCTCTCCGTCATTAAACCTTGAGATGGTTATCGGAGTAAGAGGTATTCCGAGCTTTGCAGATACCTCTTCTGCAAGCTTCTTGTTCGCTGTTCCTGATATTAGCTTTAGTTTCTTCAAAATGACTCACACTCTGAGAAATAAGCGGCTTTAATTTAAAAAGGTTTTCTTAGCTTAATTCCTTCTCAATAGCCTTTGAAGCAAGCGAGATTTCTATGTCCCCGAAATGCTGCTGCTGGAAAAGGTCTATTTTCCTGTGGTCCTGGTTTGCAAGATGAAGCAGGGGAATGAATGTATATAACCTGTCTTCCTTGCTGCCTGACGCTGCAAGCTTTGATAATGTGAGCTTTTCCTTTGACCTTGAGAAAAAGGCCATGATTACTCCGTAAACATCTTTTATGATTTCTGTGATGTCTTTCTTTTTCTCTGGGATATGCACATTCATAGGAGGTATGTTGTTTAAGACTCTTCTCTGCTTAACTTCCAATGCTTTGTTTAACGCACCCACTAAGTCATAGATAGAGACTTTTCTTTT
>CAYUUH010000131.1:0-3659 GCA_964447855.1 uncultured Methanosarcinales archaeon
TGTAGTTCCTACAAATTTATGTATGTTAGTACAATCATTACCAAGTGAACCTCTGTTCCAATTATTCTGTATTACATTGTAATCGAATATCACATTCTGTAGGGTGATTGATGAATCCCATGGACTTACAATATCGCCTATGTAAACATATATATGTTCATTATATACAGTAGCTTGTATGTCATCGTAACTAGCCTCTGGGATTTTCTTCCAATAGTCCTGAATAGGTAGAGAGACTTTAAAAGTATCCTTACCATCAAAGGCGTAATACCCACCCCTTGCAGGATAGAACGTATAATTTCCATAACTTACTATTCCCTCGTGAGAGACACAACCTATATCTGAAACCTTATATTTACTTTCCCCTAATGTGAATATGTAACTTGAGTTCTGGCAACCTACGAATAAATTATCTCCGTTAGTTCCTACTCCCGTTACTGTATCTTCAAATGTAATGTACTCATCTGCACTCCAGGTGGCTGCGGTTTCTATGGCTGCGGTTCTGTAAGCTCTTGAGGGGTATGAGGTGGCACTAACTACGCAATTAAATATATAAATTCTATCACCCCAAGCTATTATGAATTTTCCCTTAGGAGCATCGGTTACATTAGTAGCTGTAGACCACGAAGTTCCATTATAAGAACGTGTAGCATCTGCGTAGTTCACAGCAAATAGTGTGTCAATGGTAGGAGAGTAAGCAAATCTTACCTTATTGTTTTTAGTTAGGGATTGGGATTGGGCTGTCCAATCTGAAACGTATTTGTAAATATCAGCAGTAGTACCCCCATCACCAGCTACTATGTGTTCGTGAGTTCCATCATTTCTATAAAAGTCTACCCCACCTATAACTGACAATCCGTCAGTGAGTCTACTTCCCTTAACAGTATAATCAAAAGACTTCTGAAACACTCCTATCTTTTCTGTAATAAGATTATGATTATCCGCAACCTCACCCAGCTCAATTAAGAACGGGCTTACCTGTCTATTTATACCACTGAAATTTATAATTGATTCAAATTCCGTGTGAATCTCCCCCTTTCTTCCCATATTGAACATTCCACTCTATAGAAGGCATCTGTCCTGGTCGGGTTATTTTTTCTTCTTATAATTACTTCTTCAAATTCCATCCCAGTAAAGGTCGTCTCCAAAGACTATCTCAACCTTTCTATTGGTTATGGTTTGCCTTTGTTGACCTGCGAAATCTATAAACTCGTCTGCTGAATCCTCAAAGGCTGAACGATAAGAGTTGGCTTTATCTTTATTCTTAGGTAGCCAAGCTCTGTAAAGTGCATATAAAACTAGGGGTTCTTCAGCACCATAAGGAAGTCCATGTTCATCGGCTTCGTTATCCATAGACGCTGGGTAATCCCAATACCACATAAAAGCATATCCACTAGATGAAGAAGGTGTTGGTCTTAGTACAAAATTAGAGCCTCTTATAGAAACTCTTGGCTGATATTCGCTATATGTATAACTCGGCAGTCCACTTTCCTCTCCCTCAAAGATTGCCTTGTAAGCATCTGTTGCAGTGGAACCTGTGTAGTTTACATCTACTCTTTTAAAGGCTAGGAATCTGGTCGGTAATGCGTAGGTGGCTGTACTAGCTGTTAGGGCTTGGGTTGTGTAAGCTGTTCTGTAGTCAGGATAAGCCTTAATAAGTCTCTGAATTAGTTTTTTAGCACCAGAATTAAGGTAGTTTTTAATCGCATCCCTTGATATTTCATCGGTATATTCGTCTCCAAAGTCGGTTAGCACTTGGTCTGTCATATTGCCAAGAGATGACTCTGTATAACCACTTCCCTCTACCTCATCAGTAAAATCTGATACAGCATCGGTAATTGAGTTCTTGTATCTTACCTTATACCAAGTATTCTGGTCTCCTGCTGTGTCGTTGTAAACTGTGTAGGGTTCGTCAACATCAATCGTTATGGTTGTTAAAAGGGAATAAACCCCGCCCTCTGCTGTGGCTGAATAGACTTCCACTTGGTCAAATGCTGTTATATAAATAGGGGTTCTTGCTGGGTGGGAAAAGATTAAACCTGCGGTGTGTCCTATCGTATCGTTTCCAGTAACACTCGTTACTGTTACTAGCTCAGATTTTTCCTCTCCGAGTTTTCCAAATATAGAAATAGTATTTTCAGCAAAACCATCGTTATTCTCAACAAGAGAAGTTGTATCCGTTGCTGTTACGTCTGCTGTAGTATATGTTTTTTGTGGTCCCAAATCGGGAGGATTTATCGCAATTTTAGGCATGATTTATTATAGCATTAAATATGCTTTACTTTAATCTTAGGTTTATCCGTCTTAAACCCTAACTTAGTTCTTGGATTTTTAATCTTAGCTTTAGGAACATCATTGCTCATTTCAAGTCTAGGCTTAGTAGTCTTAAATTTTAGTTTAGTGGTACTTCGTATTATCCTAATTACATATCTTCTAATGGCTTCTGATGGGCTGACCGAAGGACTTTCAGAGGGGCTTATTGAGGGAGACTCTGAAGAAATATCAAAAGTAACACTCCACAAATCAATATATAAATACCTCTCAGCAGGGCTAGGACTTAGTGAGGAGCTCGGACTAAGGCTTGGAGACTCACTCGCTGATGGGCTTAGAGAAGCCGAAGGAGAAAGCGAAGCACTTGGTGAGAGACTAGAACTTGGGCTTAATGAGGGACTTTCGGAGCTACTAGGAGAGAGGCTAGAGCTTGGGCTTAGCGAAGGGCTTACGCTTGAACTGGGTGAATAAGAGGGAGAAACTGATGAGCTTGGCGAACCCCCATAAGTTAGGGTATAAACTACATCGTATGTTGTAACCGCAGCCCAAGAGGTAGTATACCTTGCAGCAGTTCCTGTATATAAAGAAGTAGCGCCTACCTGAGCATTTATATAATTAGGTGAGGCTCCGTCAAACTCTATGGATACAAAGTAATTTGTAGCATTTGTCAAATAAGGTAGGTCTGAGAAAGTGAACTCTTTTAAGGCTAGATTAACCGCTAAGGTAGAAGCGTCAATACCAGTAGAAGTAGAGATTAACGTAGTAGGAATACTCGTACCATAGGCGTAAAGTTTAGCGTACATTAAACCCGTAGGAGAACCCACTTTAGATAAATAGAATCCAGCCTTGGATAAATACTTTCCATTTCCCGTAAAGGATTGTGCTCTTTTAGAATAAGTAGAGTAAACAGCTTCACTTAAAGTTCCCTGAAATACTGCTATGGCGTGGGAATAAGCATCACTTATAAACCCACTCCAACCCATGTACTCAGTTGTGGCATCTACGTCAGTCTCGTAAGATATACCTGCCGTATCTTCTGTGTTTCTCTTTCTTATAACAGTTTGCCCAGAAGCTGCGGTTCCACCGCTAGAGGAGGCGTGCATAAAACCATCTACTGCCACACAGTTATTCTCGGTAGGAACAAAGGCATTTGAGAAACTCGTTCCTGAACCAGTTAGTGTATCAGTTTTATTTAGTGGATTAGTTTGGTCTACATCGTATAAACAAACGTGTCCTAAAAGAGACCTGCCGTTGGCACTGTCTGCGTAGGTAATTGATATATTACCAGTATCAGCGTTGGGGTTGACCAGATACCATATTTCAACAAAACAAGAGTCAGATTCGGCACTTCTAACAGCTAGGGTATAAGCTACGCCATCTCTTGAAAT
>CAYUUH010000132.1:0-3646 GCA_964447855.1 uncultured Methanosarcinales archaeon
AATTTTCAAATAAGAACTTTGCAGCTCTTGTTCACGGGAAAATAAGGCTCATGACCCTGAGGCACGATTTAGCTCCAGGAATAATCAAAGATGAGAAAGGGGCTGAGTTCATTGTAAACAGAATACGGAATGGGTGCGAAGTCCTCAATGGAAAAGAGCTAGGCCTTCTTGGCAAAAGCTCCCAGCTTTTAGATTCAGGAATAAACAATTTCTTTATTGATACAGGCACTAATGTTTCAGAAATAGTCAGTTTTTACCGCAACATCCTCGATTCCAAGAAACCTGATGACTCTAAATTAAAGAAAGACTATGTTCTTGGCTGGAGCTACAGGGGAGTTAAGTAATATCAAAACATATAAATACAACTGAGCCAATTTATAGCCTATGCAGCAGGGCTTAGTTATATTCAATCTTGTAATCTTTTCAGTATTTGTTCTCTTTTACCTGGTTGACAGGCGAAAAGGAAATCAATCCTTGAAATGGGCATTTAAGCATTTCGTCAGCCTTATGCCTCTGCTTTTGATTATCATAATAGTCTTGATGTTCATGGAGAAGATAATTTCCAAAGAGATGGTTACCCAACACATAACTGCTTTTTCAGGCCCGATGGCTTACCTTGTTGCAGCTTTCTTGGGCGCAATTGTACATATTCCCTTGTTTATAGCATTCCCTCTTGGAGGTCAGCTTCTTCAAGCTGGAGTCAATCCTGGCGCGATAGCTGTATTTGTCACGAGCCTAGTCATGGTACACATATTTACTGTGCCTGTTGAGATTAAGGAGCTTGGGTTTAAGTTTGCCATTGTCCGCAATGGTCTTGGCCTTGTTTCTGCAATCATTATCGGAATCATTGTAGGGGTGCTTTACTGATGAGATATCACTACCAGAAATGGCACAAGCCTGCATTATTTGTTATACTTGCTGCAATAGCAGTGACCCTCTTTATTAGCCCTGGATTCTATAAGGGTCTGATGGCTGAAGCAGATTATACTTATATAGCTCTCATCCTTGCTTATCTTCCGGGATTCTTCCTTCTTATGGGCCTTTTTGAGGTTTGGCTTCCAGGAGATTTTGTCCTGAGGCATCTTGGAAAACAGTCAGGCAAAAGGGGCTCCTTATACAGCTTCCTGCTGGGGTCTTTGTCTCCAGGGCCTTTGTACCTTTCATTTCCGATTGCAGCGATGCTTCTTAAGAAAGGGATAAGCAGGTTTAATGTAGCTGTGTTTATCGGAACATGGTCTTCTCTTAAGATAGTTGAAGAGGTGTTTGAGCTGCAGTTCTTAGGAGCTAGGTTCCTGCTGATCAGGATTCTTGTGACACTCCCATTCGTTTTCCTGATAGCTTATATCATAGAAAAGATTCAATTTGACAAGAATGAGTAATCTTAGGAAAATAAATATAAAAAAATAAATCTACAGGTTAATCTACATCTGCCCAGTCTCAGAGAATCTCTTCATAAGCTTCTCTAGCACTATTTGGGGGGCATAGCCTTTCTGGCTGCATGATCTCGTAAAGTTATCATACGTTCCCCTGTCGATGTAATACTCAAGCTTAATCTTTTGAGGCCCTTTTGGGGTAGCTGCCATTTTGTCACCTCCTCTTTGGAAGATTGTTCATTCAGGATATGTCCTCATTTAAACATGATAGAAATCCAGTCTCCTACCAAGTGCGTTATAACTATGACTATAAATGCGATCAGCAAATGCTCACCGATAACCCTCCATGGCTTTTCTTTCTGTGATTTTGCTAGCTTAAGGCTCATGAGCGTGAGCACAACAAATCCCCACAAGCAGCTTACAATGATTGCGGTCTGGAGATTGAACAATAAAACAGGAACGACAAAAGTCAGCGCAAAGCAAAACTTAGTAATGAAAGTAGATATCGTTGACTGCCATACTTCTTTCTGGGTGTGCTGGTTCTCTGCTTCCTCTGAGATATGAATCCCCAACGCATCTGAAAATGCATCAGCTATGGCTATCGTGATTATTCCTCCAAGCACCGCAATCTTAGAGCCTGTTCCGGAATTAAGCCCGACCATCAGGCCAAGAGTGGTGATTACTCCGGAAGTCATGCCGAAGCTAAATCCGGTCTTGATTGAATGATTCATATAACAAACTACATAATTCCTATTTAAATAGCTTGCGGTATTAGTACTTTTCAGGCCCAGGTTACCACCAACCAAAGACTTTTTAAATAAGCTCTTATTCTCACGTCTTAAGAAACAAACAGGAGGTTTTATCATGGCAGATTTTAAATTAACAATAGCTGATCCAAAAACCGGCAAGACTTACCAGAAGGAAGTCAAGGACGCAGAGGGAGCTGCATTTATCGGCCTGAATATAGGGGAGACTGTAACAGGAGACTCATTCGGCATGGCCGGGTATGAGTTCCAGATAACCGGAGGCTCTGATTACTGCGGATTCCCGATGAGAAGGGGAATCATGGGCTTAAGGAAGAAAGTAGTCCTTTTTGGAGGAGTAGGTTTCTCAGGAAAGATGAGGCCTTTAAGAAAGGGCAAGAAACCAAGAAGGCACGGCGGCATAAGGAAGAGAAAAACTGTATGCGGCCATAAGATTAGCGAGAGAATCCATCAGATCAATGTCAAAGTCCTAAAAGAAGGCTCAAAAAAGATGGCTGAGATCTTCGGCGCTGGAGAGGCTAAGGAAGGCGCTGCTGAGGCAAAGCCAGCTAAAGCTTAAGCAAAGAAAGAACAAAATATGCCAGAAAAAAATATAGAGAAGGGTCAACCTGAGATTAACATAGGCATGATAGGCCATGTAGACCATGGCAAGACCACTTTGCTCGAAAGGCTTAGCGGAAAATGGGCTGATACTCATTCTGAAGAGCTTAGGCGTGGAATCACAATAAGGCTGGGTTATGCAGACTCAGTTTTCAGGAAGTGCGAGAAGTGCAATGAGTACACTGTCAAGAAGAAATGCCTTTCATGCAAGGCAGATACTGCCCCTCTTAGGAAAGTAAGCTTTGTAGATGCGCCAGGCCACGAGAGCCTTATGGCAACAATGCTTGCAGGCGCAACAATAATGGATGGAGCTTTGCTTCTTGTCGCAGCAAATGAAGAGTGCCCGCAGCCGCAGACAAGGGAACATGTAATGGCTCTGGAGATTATAGGAATAGACAAGATAATAATTGTCCAGAACAAGATTGACCTTATCAGCGAGGAGCAGGCAATTAAGAATCATGACCAGATTAAAGATTTTATCAAGGACACAAAATACAAAGACGCGCCAATAATCCCAATATCTGCCCAGCATAGTGTCGGCTTAAGCCCTCTGATAGAGGCTATTGAAACTAATTTTGTCACACCAAAAAGGGACCTGACTAAGGACCCATTGATGCTTGTTGCAAGGAGCTTTGATATCAACAAGCCAGGAACAGACTCAGACAAGCTTACAGGCGGAGTTCTTGGAGGCTCTTTGAAGCAGGGTGTTCTAAAAGACGGAGAAGAGATTGAGATAAGGCCTGGCTATGAAGTTGAGGAGAAGAACAAGAAGATATGGAAGCCAATCAAGACGATTATCACTGGATTAAGGACCGGAGGGCAGCTTGTCAAGCAGGTTTCGCCCGGGGGCTCTTTTGGAGTCATGACTTTCCTTGACCCAAGCATAGTCAAGTCAGACAAGCTTGCAGG
>CAYUUH010000133.1:0-1668 GCA_964447855.1 uncultured Methanosarcinales archaeon
AATTGATAAGTGCCTCAAGTCACAATAAACATTTTCTTTGATTTCGATAAGTTTATTAATCAGCTATTTGCATTAATTCTTTTATGCTAGCAATAATATGGGCAATACTATTCATGCTAGTTGGAGTATTTCTGATTACTAAAAGCTCTGACTGGATGACTGATTCTCTTGTTCCTGTAGCTAAGAAGCTCGGAACAAGCTATATAGCTGTTGCATCAATACTTGTTTCTGTGATGCTCAGCATCCCGGAGATATTCGTCGCATTCTATTCTTTCTTCATGGGGCACGAAGGAATAGCAATAGGAGTCATAATAGGTTCTGTTGCCTGCAATATAGCCCTCATGACTGGATTAAGCGCAATGATCCGGCCGTTGTCTGTTGACGGCAGAGTTGTTATAAGAGACGGAATGTTTGCGCTCGTTGCAGCTGTGATAGTCTTCATATTCGGCCTTGACCTAAATTATTCCAGAAGTGAGGGAGCTGTGCTCTTAATCTTGTTTATCCCTTATGTCCTAAATGTAATGTTTTTTGAAAAGTGGAGGGAAGAAAAGATACGCAAAAAAGAGCTTAAAACGATAGAAGAAGAGCTTAAGGTTATGGGCGGCCCGGCCATATGGAAGCTAAAACCAGGACTCCCCTTGTTCATCTTGTCGTCAGGGATTCTTCTTTACGGTTCCTACCTTTTTTCAGACTCTTTAATCAAGCTTGCAAGGATTACAGGAATCTCCGAGGTCATTATCGGACTGACTGTAGGAGCGATAGGACCGTCAATTCCGAACATTGCTTCAGCAATACAGGGCACAGTAAAAGATTATACCAAGGTTGCAATCACAGAAACATTCGGTTCTGACATATTCACTTTGCTTGTCACATTAGGGCTGCTTGCAGTAATAGCTCCCTTTGGCATAGATAAGAAATGGCTTATCTTTGACATCCCTGCAGTGATTATCATGACTGCCCTTATGCTGTTTTTCATTTTCAAAGGCTCTCTTAAGGGAAAAGATGCAATCCTAAGATATGAAGGAGTGCTGCTGGTTATAGCTTACTTAGTATTCTTAGCAATCAACTTATTGTTCCAGTAGACACAAAAACAAAACTTTTATTAACTGAATCTACTTCGGCTATGTTGAGGTGATTTAGTATGTTTGGGTTAGGAACAGCAGGTTTTGTCGGTTTCTGGGCAATTGTAATATTATTGGCTAGCTTGAAGGTAATCAAGCAGTATGAGCGCGGAGTTAAGTTCACGTTAGGAAAGTATTCTGGCATAATGAATCCTGGGTTAAGGATTGTCGTGCCGATTATACAGTCATTTGAGAGGGTAGACATCCGTATAAAAACTGTGGATGTGCCAAGCCAGGAATGCGTATCCAAAGATAACGTTTCGTTAAAGGTCAATGCAGTGCTGTATTATAAGATTATGAATTCCAAGGATGCCATAATCGAGGTAGAGCACTTTAACTATGCAGTCTCACAGCTTGCTCAGACAACAATGAGGAACATTGTTGGAGAGTTTGAGCTTGATGAGATCCTTCAGAAGAGGGAGCAGATTTCACATAAGATTCAGGACATCGTAGATAAGGCAACAGACCCATGGGGAATCAAGGTTACAAATATAGAGGTTAAGGATATTGAGCTTCCTGACACAATGAAGAGGGCAATGGCTCACCA
>CAYUUH010000133.1:1678-2705 GCA_964447855.1 uncultured Methanosarcinales archaeon
AGGCAGAGGCAGAGAGAGACAGAAGGGCAAGAGTCACCCTTGCTTTGGGAGAGGCGCAGGCAGCGCAGAAGCTTGCAGAAGCAGGAAAGGTCATTGCAAGGCAGCCTGAGGCATTGCAGCTAAGGCTTTTCCAGACAATGTCTGACATTGCAACTGAGAAGAACAGCACAATCATCCTGCCTGTTCCTACAGAGCTCTTGGAGTATCTCAGAAGAGGGAATAAGAAGTAAACTTTTTATTCTTTAATTTACTTTTTCTTATTATGTTAAATCCCAAGTCATTCAAATGTTCAAGATGCGGCGAGTGCTGTAAAAGGCTTTATGTTCTTCTTAGCCAGGATGATATAAAAAAGATCGAGGAACTTGGCTATGGGGATGATTCATTTTCTACTATTGAATATATTGGGGAGTTTAAGGGAAAGAGAGCCTTGAGAAAGAAGGATGGCAAGTGCATTTTTCTTGCTGAAGGGAATAAATGTCTAATCTACTGTTCAAGACCAGATATATGCAAAAAGTACCCTTTCTTTGGAAAGCCTGTTGAGTCATGCCTGAACCAGCACAATTTTTAAACTTGTAACACTTTCTGCCTGATTATGCATAAAAGAAGAATAGAACTTTTAGCCCCAGCAGGAAGCATGGCCAACCTTAAGGCAGCTGTAGCCAAAGGAGCTGATGCAGTTTACCTTGGGATGAACAGGTTCAGCGCAAGAGACTTTGCAGTTAACTTCAATGAGAAATATCTTGAGGAAGCTGTGAAGATATGCAAATCAAACAATGTCAGGGTTTACCTTGCAATGAATACCCTTGTGAAGAATAATGAAATCAAGAATTTCTTCGATCAGCTTTCATATGCATATTCTAAGGGAATAGATGCTGTAATTATCCAGGAAGTCTCTTTTATCGATATAATCAAAAAGAATTACCCTGATTTGAGAGTCCATATCTCAACGCAGGCAGGAGTTATGAACTCAGCCCATGCGTCTTTGCTTGCCAAGGCAGACAGGATAACAATTGCGAGGGAGCTTAAG
>CAYUUH010000133.1:2715-3642 GCA_964447855.1 uncultured Methanosarcinales archaeon
TAAGAAAGATGAGATATCTAACATAAGAAAGAATGTCAACAATGAGATTGAGATGTTCTGCCATGGTGCTTTGTGCGTTTCTGTCTCAGGCTCATGCCTGTTCTCAAGCCTTCTTGGCGGGCGTTCAGGCAACAGGGGAAAGTGTGCGCAGCCCTGCAGGAAGAAATATGGCGGGAATTATTATCTTTCAACAAAGGAACTTTGCCTTATAGATAAGATTCCAGATATGATTGATATAGGAGTCAATGCTTTGAAGATTGAAGGCAGGATGAGAACCCCTTCTTATGTTGCCACGATAACTGATGTTTATCGGAAGGCTCTTGACAGCTTTTATGCAGGCAATTTTTCTGTGACTCCTGATATGAACTCCAATCTTAATGATGCATTCAGCAGGGGATTTACAAAAGGATGGTTTGAATCTTCGAAAGATATATTCCAGAGAGAAAACCCAAGCGGAGAAAGTTCCCTTACAAAAAAGGAGTTTTACGAGCCTAAGATTAAGGATGTAAAAATAACAAGGAGCCTTGTAAAGGCAAATCTTCCTGTTTTTTCTGAGAAGAAATCCTCAGGCAGCCAGCTTTTAGTGAGAGTTTACTCCAAGGCAGATGCTATAGCCGCATCCGATGCAGGAGCAGATGTAATCTACTTTGATTTATATGATAATAATTTTGCCGATATAAAGAAACAGATTAAGCCAAAGCTTTTTGCAGTTACTCCAAGAATAATGCTTGACCCTAATGCCCAGGAATTAAAAAGGCTGATAGCTGAGAAAAAGCCAGATGGAATACTTGCCGGAAATCTTGGTGTACTTAAGTTTGGACTTAATATCCCAATTCACTTGGATTATAACCTGAATATATTCAATGATGTTGATTTGGAGTTTGTATCAAAGATGAACGCTATTCCGTTAATCTCACCTGAACTTAG
>CAYUUH010000134.1:0-2315 GCA_964447855.1 uncultured Methanosarcinales archaeon
TCCAAACCTAAACCAAAAGTTCTTTGTCTGGGTCTCAAAAAGAAACCTCATAGACTCTATGCTTATCAAGGCCAGAGTGACTGCATTACCAAGAGAAGTATTCAAGCCAAGCTGCTCCCTCTTATATTTTCCAAAGTAGAGTTCAAGAGCGAACCAAAGCAGACTGATGGGGGTAAGATACCACCACAAGCTTGAGTCTACAGTAAAAGAATGCCCTATCTGATACAATGCATCAAGCATGTCCTCAACTACCATGTTTAACCTTCTGGAACATGGATATAAATAATTTTTGATTTATCACAAGGTTTATAAATTTGGCTGAAGTTAATTATCTATACAGCCCCGTCGTCTAGTGGTCAAGGATCGGGGATTTTGGATCCTCTGACGGCAGTTCGAACCTGCCCGGGGCTAATATTTTTCAAATCAGTAATTTCTAAAATGATCAACTTAGGAAGGCTCAGGATAAAGAACCAGTTTGTTCTTGCACCGATGGCAAATTACTCTGACTTTTGTCTTAGGGACATATGCTACAAATACGGCTGCAGCTATGCATTCACAGAGCTTACGCCTACAGCAGGCTTCATAAGGAAGCTTGATGCATTCAGCAAAAGGTTTGATTTCCATGATGAGCTAGGCCTGCAGTTCCTCTCAAGCTCACCATCCGAGCTAAAGGCTTCAATAGAGATGGTAAATAACCAGGAGTTCTACCCTCTGCTGAAAAATATAAAATCAATTGATTTGAACTTAGGATGCCCTTCAGAGAATATAATGAGCCAGAATCTTGGCTCTGCCCTGCTGAATCAGCCAAAGCTGATAAGAGAGATGTTCCAAGTCATGAATAAATATTCTAGCCTACCCATATCTGCAAAAATCAGGCTTGCAATAAATACAAAACATAAGAGAACAAAACCATACCTGAGGATAGCCAAGATTGCAAAAGAGGAAAACCTTGATTTTATAACGATACACGCAAGAACATCAGGACAGCAGTACTCAGGGGAGATTGACTTAGAAGCTATAAAAGAAGTAAGTGAAAATGTAGACATCCCATTGATAGGGAACGGCAATATTGTTGATGAATCTTCTGCAGAACAAATGCTTGAATACTGCGATGCAATAATGATTGGAAGGCATGCTGTCAAAGACCCATTTATATTCAAGCAACTGATTTATTACTTCAAGCATCACAAAAAGATGGAGATAGATGTTGCTGCAGAGAAAGCCAAGTGCATAAGAAGCTACCTTGAGAACGCAGAAAAGTATAATGTCGGGTTCCAGCGAATAAAAATCCATATGCAGAGTTTCTTAAAAGGTATGGACAACAAGAAAAAGGCAATAATCGAGCTTACCCATACGAAGGATGTTTCAGATATAAGAAGGATTCTTGAGAAGAACAGACTATGAGTGCAATCGTTAATCTATCTTATTCTTCAGCTGAATACTTGCTAAGAAGGCTGCTGTAATGCTTTAAGATGTAATCAATAAGCTGGGCCTCAGTCAATGAAGGATTCTGCTTCATGTAATTATAAGCAACGAGGACTGCGCCCTGCTGGATAGTATAAGCCTCAAACTCCTCGTCTGTCTCCATCTTGGAATAATCGTGAAGTCTGCTGACATAATCAAGAGATTTCTCCTGGGTCTTGTTTGGATTGTCCTTAAGGAGCCCGTAAACCTCGTGGATTGTCTCTTTTATTATCTCTACTTTGCCCTTGCCTTTCTCGCTCTTCTTAAGCCATGCCTCTGCCTCTGCCTTTGTCTTGAACACAAAGAAGTTTCTTCTTCCGCTTATCTTTGCAACGATATTTGCAAGGTGCCTTAATGCAAAATTGTCTGTGTATGCTGCGCTCTTCTCAACATAAGGCTCGTCCTCTGTCTGCATCTCCGCAACTATTGACTGGACCCTGATGTTGTTTGCAACAGTGCAATCTGATAAATCAGTAAGAACAAGGACTTTCTTCTTGTACCTCATAGACACAGACTTAATTAGTTTCTTGAGCTCGTCTGCCCATGCCCGGACTTCCTCAACATCATCAGAACTAACCATCTTAGTATAAATAATGCCGTCCTTTCCTAGTTGAACTGTTCCTTTCATAAAAGAACAAATAACAGAACTACTATTTAAATATTAAGTATCCTATCAGTAACCTTTTTAAATGAGGCATCATTTCCAGGCTGTATCGAGAGATAGGCAGGTAGTGACTAAGTCACGGCTCGCTTATACTGGAGACAAAATGAATTCTCATTTGTTTCCAAATAAAACACAATAAGGTGATAGAATGGCAAAGATGCATTCAAGAAAGAGAGGAAGAGCTAAA
>CAYUUH010000134.1:2325-3629 GCA_964447855.1 uncultured Methanosarcinales archaeon
GCAAGAAACCTCTACAGAAGACACAGCCTACATGGGTTAGGTACACAGAAAAAGAGATTGAACTGTTGGTAGTAAGGCTTTCAAAGGAAGGCAAAACCCCTTCGCAGATAGGCGCATCATTGAGGGACACATACGGAATCCCAAGCGTGAAGCTGCTTACAAAGAAGGACATAACTCAGATACTTGATGAGAGAAAATTGCTTCCTTCAATACCAGAGGATTTGCAGAGCCTTATCAGGAGGTCTGTAGCGATAAGGAAGCACCTTGAAGCTAACAAGAAGGACCAGAGCGCAAAGCGAGGCCTGCTTCTGACAACTTCAAAGATTAACAGGCTTGTAAAGTATTACAAAAGGACAAAAAAGCTCCCATCTGAATGGAAGTTCGATGCTGAAAGAGCAAGGATCCTGCTTGAGTAAATCTTTAATTTTTTATTTTTATTCTTATTTTTAGAGTTAAAATGGACAAAGAAATCGAGTTATTGAACGCAAAGCACATTAAAGATTTCAGGAAAGTCCAATATAATGAAAGAGCTATTTTCTTGCCGCATTGCTTAAGGAAAAAAGACTGTCCTGCAGACACAACAGATGAAGGCGTTCAGTGCATGTCGTGCGGAAAGTGCGATATTGCAGAAATAAAGAAGTTCGCAGAAGGCCTTGGCTACAAAGTGTTTGTTGTGCCTGGAGCATCGCTTGTGAAAAAGCTTGTCGCAAAGTACAAGCCAAAGGCTGCCATTGGCGTTGCATGCTGCCCTGAGCTTGAAGAAAGTATGAAGTTTGCGCCAAAGATAGGAATAATTCCTCAGTGTGTTCAGCTTCTTAAGGATGGCTGTGTTGAAACAGAAGTTAATGTTGAAGAAGTTAAGAACGCCATCAAACTTAAAGACTAAATATTTCTTCCAAGCATATAATCTGCAAATCCCTCAAAAAATTCCCTTGATTCAGTTGAAAGCTTTGCCTTTGAAAGCCAATCCTTGGCCTGAGATATCTTTGATTCTGCAACATCTGTCACATATTTGATAGCTCCTGTGTCCTCGTACAGAAACAGAAGCCTTTTCATTGCCTATAACAGACTTAAGGATCTTAGTCTGCTTAGGGCTTGCCTTCTCCAAGGCTTTAATCAAAAGAAGCGTTCTTTTGCCCTTCTTTATATCTGAACCGTAGGTTGAGCCTTTTTTTGTGTCCTTGCTTATGTCCATTAGGTCATCCTTAAGCTGGAATGCTGCGGCAGCAAGCATCGCATAGTTCGACAGGGCACTATACTGAATCCTGTTTGCTCCACCTAATATTGCTCCAATCTGCACAGAC
>CAYUUH010000135.1:0-3618 GCA_964447855.1 uncultured Methanosarcinales archaeon
TCAAGCTCTTTAAATTCAGAAGGGGTGTAATACTTGATTATTTGATGGTGGCTAAGGGTTGGCTGAAGGTATTGACCAATTGTAAATATATCGCACTTTGCCATGCGTAAATCATGCATAACGTCTGCAATATCTCCCTGGTTTTCGCCAAACCCAACCATTATCCCTGACTTAGTCTTTTGTTCTGGATTAATCTCTTTTATTTTTCTCAAAAAATTTAACGATAAGTCGTAATTTCCCCCAGGCCTCAGCTGAGGAAATAACCTTTTGACAGACTCCATGTTGTGCGCAAACACATCAGGCTCTGCGTCAAGCACTGTTTTGATTGATGATTCTTTGAACCGGAAGTCAGGAGTTAAAACTTCTACCTTACAGCCAGGATTCAGTGATTTAATCTCCTTGATTGTCTCAGCAAAGATAGAGGCTCCCCCATCTTTTAAGTCATCACGCGTAACAGAAGTAATAACTGCATACTTTAGACTAAGCTTCTTCACGATATCTGCAACCTTCTTTGGCTCTTCGATATCATTAAACGTGGGCTTTCCTGTTTTTACATTGCAGTAAGCGCAGTACCTTGTGCATGTATCTCCCATAATAAGGAATGTCGCTGTCCCTCTTTCCCAGCATTCCCCTGCATTAGGGCATTTAGCCTCATCACAGACAGTATGCGTTCCTGCCCCATTCAGAAGACTCCGTATCTTAGAATAATTCTCTCCGCCGGGAATCTTTACCTTAAGCCAGTCTGGATGTCTTCTTTGCATAGAAAAGTTAATCAGAGATGGATTTATATGTTTTTGCTTAGGAGAAGTAGCCTAATCTGCCCTTCTTAATGCGAGCTCAGCTGCCAAAGTTAGAACGTCTGTAACCTGCGACACGGCAGGGCAGTAAGAAATCTCAACATCGGCAAGCTCTTTAAGAGTGAAGCCTGCCTTTATTGCAGTGGCAATCACATTTATCCTCATAAAAGCGCCATGGCCGACAACCTGGCCACCTATTATTTTCTTTGACTTTTTGTCAGCAAGAACTTTTACAGTAACGTCCTTTCCGCCTTTCATCCAGTCAGGGAGGGTATAGCCTCTTGCTTTCCCTATAAGAATCTCATATCCATTCTCTTTTGCATAATGCTCGTTAAAGCCTGTTGCTGATATTTGGAAATCTCCTATAACAGAAACAAAAGTACCTGTTGCTCCTGGATATAAGGCTTTTCCGCCGGCTGCGTTGGTTCCTGCAACCTGGCCCTGCTTGTAAGCAGCAGATGCAACCTGGCATACATACGGCTTTTTGTTGATTATGTTAACTCCTTCTACACAGTCCCCAGCAGCATAAACGTCCTTTGCACTGGTTTCCATCTTTTCATTTACAATTACGCCGAATTTGCCGCATTTGATGCCTGCTTCCTTAGCCATCTTGGTATGCGCCTTGACCCCTGTAGCTGCGACAACAAGCTTGGCAGGAATCTCCCCGCCATCGATGACAACGCTGTCTTCTTTTACTTCAACAAGCTTTGTCCCTAGCTTTAAATCAATCCCATTATCAGAAAGGTATTTTTCAAGTATGGCTGACATATCCGGGTCAATTGTCTTCGGAAATGTCGAGTTAAGCATGTCTATGATTGTAACTTTAAGTCCCTTCTCTTTTAAGGCCCATGCAGTCTCTATGCCGATTGCGCCTGCGCCTGCAACAACGGCATGCATCCCTTTTTTGGCATGCTTTGAAAGCTTCTCAGTATTGTCAGGATTGTCAACAACAAAGCATCTCTCAGAGCCCTTTACAGGGGGGACAACATGCTCTGCGCCCGGAGCAAGAATCAGCTTGTCATACTTTATCTTGTCTCCATGGTCAGTAAGAACTTCTTTTGCCTTGGTATCAAGCTTAATTGCAGAAGAATTGTGGATTACCTCAATATTCATCTTGTCAGCACCGACAGGATGCTTTAAGTTTGCAATGGCAATCTCTCCTCCAAGAGCATATGGCAGGCCACAAGGATGCATCAAGTCATAGTCTTTCCTGTCTATAATCGTAATATCTGCTGTCCTATTAGCCTTTTTTATTGCCAGCGCAGCAGAAAACCCTGCTGCTCCTAACCCTACAATAACTATCTTAGTCATAAAAAACCTAAGAATTTAGCTAAATATAAAGGTTATGGTTTAAGCAACTCTCTCAATTATCTTCCTTGGGCAGACAGTAACGCACTTGCCGCAGCTTATGCATTTAGAATAGTCAATCTTAGCAATATTATCGATGACATGTATTGCATCAGCAGGGCATGCCTTTTCGCACATCTTACAGCCAATGCAGCCTACTTTGCAGACTTTCATCACATCCTTAGCATTGTCTTTTGAAGAGCATCTAACATGGACCTTGGATTTAATAGGAGCTAAACTGATTATCATCTTAGGGCATGTCTCAACACATTTTCCGCAACCAGTGCATTTCTCCTTGTTGATTATAGGAAGGCTGTTATTTCCCATCCTGATTGCATCAAATGGGCAGGCCCTCATACAGTCTCCAAAACCGATACAGCCGAAAGAGCATGACTTAGGACCTCCTGCAACTATAGAAGCTGCTTTGCAGGTCTCAACGCCTTTGTAATTGTATTTTGAAGGGCATTCATCTTTTCCGCCATCACAATGAAGCTGGGCTTTTTTTCCCTCTTTGACTTCTGATGTTCTTCCGAGAATGGCTCCAACCTTATCTGCAACAGCCTTTTGCCCAGGAATGCACAGGCTAACAGGAACATCTTCATTCAATACAACTGCCTCTGCATAAGCTGCACATCCTGCATATCCGCAGGCTCCGCAGTTAGCTCCTGGAAGCACACCTAGAACATCATTTACTCTAGGGTCTGTCTTAACGTGAAACTTCTTTGAAGCATATGCTAAGAAGAGTCCAAATCCAAGACCAAGTCCTGACAATACGATTATTGATTCTGTTATCATTTGATCATCCCGCTAAAAGCCAAAAACGCCATTGACATCAATGCCGCAACAATAAATGCAATTGGCAAACCTTCAAATGCCTTAGGAACCTTGCTGAGCTCAAGCCTCTCTCGTATTCCTGACATGAGCAGCAAAGCAAGCGTGAATCCTACACCAGCTGAAATTCCAAATACAGTTGCAGCTATGAATGAATAGCCTTCCTGAACATTAAGCAAAGCCACTCCAAGAACTGCGCAGTTAGTTGTAATCAAAGGAAGATAAATTCCAAGCGCCTTATACAATACGGGATTAGCTTTCTTTAAGAACAGCTCTACAAACTGAACAAGTGTTGCGATAACTAAGATGAATACAATAACCTGAAGATACTGTATCTTCAATGGAACAAGCACAAGGTTATAGACTAGCCATGTAGCCATTGATGCCAAGCTCAACACAAATATAACTGCCAAGCCCATACCTAAAGCAGGTTTTGTCTTCTTTGAGACTCCAAAGAATGGGCACAATCCTAAGAATCTTGTCAATATGAAATTATTTACGAATATTGCTCCGATGATTATTGCGAGGAGATTAGTGCTCATTTTTTAACCTCACAGCAAGTTGTCTCATACTTCTTGTTCCTTATCTGTGCAAATAGCGCTAGAAGCAATCCCATAACTAGGAGCGCTCCAGGAGCAAGGAT
>CAYUUH010000136.1:0-3602 GCA_964447855.1 uncultured Methanosarcinales archaeon
GACCCGAAATTATCAAAAATCATTGCTTCACAAACTGCTGGTTCTTCTACTAATACAATATATTGTTTACTATTTAATCCTACCCAGATACAAGCCTTACCTGTTACTGTGTCTATTGAGTTGGCCATTCTTTTAGGAAGGACAAATATTCTATCCCCTATAACCTCTTTAAGAGGCTTTACTGGTTTTGTTGACTTTAGTCTCTGGTGCGTTTTTGGTTCCATACTTAGCTAAATGCTTCTGAAATTCTGGCATAGCACTTTCGTGTCCTGCAAGCTTAGAATACTTCTCCTTTCTTAAATCTCCCCAACTCATATTATGTGCCTTCATATAGGCTAGCTTAGCCTTATCTTGGGCGTTTGGTTTTAATCCTGCGTGGACAAATAGGGGAGTAGAGATGTGTTCATACATTTGCTTGTCTGTTTTACCAATAGAGGGTCTAATATCAAGACATTCCCAACAAACAGTCATAAGTTTTTTCTTATTGTCTCCAATTTCAAAATCTCTTGAGACATATCTTCCTTTTCCCCCTTGTTTACAAATATCACAACTTAACATAAAAATTAGCCCGTTTCGTGGGCTAGACGGCATACTGAGTTAAAGAGATTATGCTACTCCGAATATTAAGCTCTCCTTGCCGATTCTAACCTAGCTAACCATGATTGGTTTAAGATAAGTGACTTAAAAGCAAATTTCCATGTTAATGCGTGTCTGACTGCCCATTCGTCTCCCCACCCTCCTGGTGCGGTATAGACCATGTCATAATCGTCTAGCATCCATGCTGTTTTACCATAAGCATTATCTCCAGTTATGATTGTCTGGTCGATAGTTGCAATTTGAGAAGCAGAACCACCATTAGTTGTAGTTGCGGCTCTTGAAGAGAACGTGAAGTTCACTCCATAAAGCTCTGCGATTGTACCAGTAAAGATGTATTTCTTTTGGAATTGGATTGCGCTTTGGAAAGCTGAGTCCTTCATTAATTCCGAGATAACATTTGCTGAGCACAAAGCGGAATACATGCCACTAATTTCTGGTGCGTCACTGTTCCTAAGATTAGTAACAACATCAAAAATGTCATTCATGTCAATGTAATCCGTGGATTGTAAAGCTGGTCTTGTTGCTCTTCCATTTGCATAGAGAACATTGGTTCCTGCCTTAACTATATCCCTAACTTCAGTATCTATAGCTTCAGCTGCCTGAAGGGTATTTAGATTCCTGATTTCTTTTGGTAAGTCTGCAAAAGAAGTGTATTGAACTCCCTCATTCCACTCTTGACCTTGTCCGAATAAATATTCGACTGACGCTGTTAATGTTGTGTCAGCTGGGGTCGCGGGTGTCCATGTTGGCATTGCTCCAGTAGTATTCTTAACATATTGATAAGATGTTCCACTAAAGTCGCCACTTTGGGAAGTTAATCCAAGTTTGGTCATTCTAAACCATTGTCTTGTTTTTCCTTCTCTTTTTCCTACTCTGTCTTTTACTGCATATTGAGAATAGATTAATTTGGGTTTTGCCACTGGCAAGGATTCCCTAACGTAATCATATTTCTCTAAATCAGTAAGTGTTCCGATTGATATTACTGCCATATTATTTTTTCACCTCCTTACTTTTTTAGTCTTTTTCGGTATTCCTCTAGGACCTGATGCTCTTCTGGAGTCATCTCGTCAACAGGTTTTTCAAGAAGTTTTGACACTTCGTTAATTCCTGCTGTAGCCGATTCTGCCGCTGGCAGATTAGTTGTCGCTACAGGAAAACCTTTTTGAACTGGTGCTTGGGCTATCTCCGTTTCTGCTGCAAGACTCTCAACATATTCTAAAATATCTAACTTAGCTGTTTCTATGTCTTGTGTGTCTTCGTTGATATAGCCCCTAGGGTTTTTAAGAATTGCCTTTTTGACTGCTTCAGGTATCGTTGGGTATTTACCCATCAAATCACTGGTGTAGTCTGTCAATTTCCTCTTGGCATCTTTCATTATTAAATCTTGAACGAAAGGATGTTGCATAACTTGTTCTAAATCATTCTGGTCATAGTGACTCGTTTGATTCCCAGCTCTCGCTTGAGCAAGTTCCCTCTGTAACTCCTGTCTCTTTTTCCTTTCCTCTAACACAACGCTTATTGGTACCTGTCTTTCAACACGTTCAACTGGCTTTGGTTCTTGGGATGGTTGCACAATAGGAGTATCTGTTATTTCAGTAGCCTGCGATGGCTGCTCAACTGGTGCTTCAGTTGCTTGTTCTACGCTTTCATTTGGGTCTTTTACATCTTCCATTATGATGATTCACCTCCTTCCGTTGGTGTTCTGGCAATTTAACGAGCTGCCGTCTCGTGATATAAATATATAATAGAATTTGAAGCTGTGATACTAGATAATTTATAGGACTCTTGTTCCAAGCCCACCAGAGGATTTCTTCTTAGATTTGGTATCAGTTTTACTATTATATGTCTGAGAACCTACACCAAAGATACCAGGGATAGAAATTATTGGACCGAGTGCTCCATAAGTCTTAATAGTATCTTCTAAATCTCCTAAAATAAATGGTTCAAGACTATTCTTGAGAAGTGAGGTAGGGGTAGTTGGTTCTCCAACTATATTCTTCTTTTCTCCAATATCCCACAGGGCAGATGGAACTGGCGCCAACTTACTTCTTAAAAATCTTATACCTATCCCAGTTCTTCCAGATGCAAATGGGCCCTCATCTAAACTTCTTTCCTCACCAGAAGTAGAGCTTACTGTCCGATTCGTAATCATTCTTGCTATTAATACTGCATACTGCTGAAAACCGCCCCAAATATCATATCTTGTGCCATTACCAAACTTAATCTTTCCAAAATCTGCACTTCTCCAATCTGTTCCCACTTCTGCACCAGCTAGCTTTGCTAATCCCAATATACTCATTCCAGCAACTACAGTTCCACCAGCAGATTTAAGAGCCTCTGTTCTGGCTGGTCCGCTTAACTTTTTATAATAAAATGGGTTAAGCATTGATAATCTTGAGGCTATTAACCTTGGTGCAAATAACATTGTATTTAAAAGTGGAGCGGATTGATTAATCTTTGCGCCTAGTTCAGCAGTAGCTTTTCCACCTAGTTTTTCTGGTAAAGTAAAAGCATCTTCAAAACTACCCCTACCAGTAGCCGCATTAATGAAACTACCTATATCCTGAACGATTTTTTGACTCTCTTGGTCAGCTGGTTTTAATCCCTTATAAATAGTGTCAAATACATCTGCTCTTAAATTATTAAGAAATCCAGTATAAGCTCTATCTGATGCCCTAACAAACCTACCTATCACTGGTAACCTTTCTGCTATGTTAGACATAAACGCCTCTTCCCTTGTAGTAACATCACCAAAATCAGTAAACTTAATTCCACTCTCTCTCATCTTTAAATAAGTAGGTCTTTTAACTAATTCCTCATTAAAGTTAGCAAATTTCTTTTCAGAAAAAGCATATCCAAACATATTCTTAAATGACCTTAAAAAATCCTTTGGATGTGGCACTGCTAATACAAGCCCCTGCCTTAGTGGTGCTGATCAGTCTAGGGTTGATTTTAATGACCTTGGCAATGTTCCCAATGTAGTTAGCCAGCTTTTAGTATCCGTT
>CAYUUH010000137.1:0-3572 GCA_964447855.1 uncultured Methanosarcinales archaeon
GAAGGGTTTTCTCTTTCTCAGTCAGCTCGTGAAGCTCTTTTGCAAAATCCTCTACCTTAACATACTCATGATACTTTCCAAACTTGATTGCTCCGTTCTTTGGTTTTGAGATGCCTTTTTTAGAAGTTTTACCTGATTCAGCCATAGCTTATTTTTTGCCTCACTTATATTTAAACTTTTTGGAAGACTCTCTAGCCCATTTCCATAAGTTTTAAATAACCATAAGAAAATAATCTTTATAATCAATAATCTAATCAAAAAAGGTGATATGCTTGGTTGACAAAATGAAAACAGGAATCCCTGGGCTTGATGATGTCCTAAAGGGAGGGTTAAGGCGCGGCGCTTCACTTCTTATCACAGGTCCGCCAGGAACAGGCAAGACTATCTTCGGGATTCAGTTCATAGTCGAGGGAGCAAAAAAAGGGGAGGCTGGAATCTACATAACTTCTGAGGAAACAATTGCAGACCTGAGGGTTTATGCAAAAGAGCTGGGTTTGCCAATGGAAGAGCTCGAAAAGAAGGGCCTTATCACGCTGATACAGCAGCCAGTCATGCCTAAAAAGCTGATGTCTATTGCAACGCCGTTGACGCTTATCCAATCAAAGAATGTCAAGAGAGTTGTGCTTGACTCAATCACTCTTTTTGAATATATGCACGTTTCAGGAGAGATGGATTTCAGGAAAGAGGTTCTTGATTTTGTCCTCAAGATGAAAGAATCGCAGGTAACCCTCATGACAATATCCGAAAAGTCAATTTCCAATATAGATGGAATTGACTACAAGCCAGAGGATTTCCTTTTTGAAGGGCTGATAATCCTGCTTAAGATAAGGAGAGGCCACACATTTGAGAACTGTGTCTATATTCCAAAGATGCGCGGCCAGGACCATTTGACAGATATAGTCCCATTCAAGATTGGACCAGGAGGCATAAAGCTTTTCCCTAAGCAGCTTCCGTTCTCTTTGGAAGGCAAGGACAAGTAAAGTGAAATTCTGATGGCTACAAAAAGGATATCTTCAGGAATCCCCCAGTTGGATGGGCTGATAAGCGGGGGATTTAAGAAGGACAGCATAAATCTTGTAGCTGGGGGTCCAGGCACAGGAAAGAGCATATTTGCGATGCAGTTCCTGATTGAGGGGATAAAGAGCGGCGAGCCTGGGATATATATGACCTTTGAAGAAAAAAAAGATAAGTTCTATGAGGATATGCTTGAGTTTGGATGGGACCTTCAGAAATATGAAGACGAAGGGAAATTTGCATTTCTTGAATACACTCCTGAGCAGGTCAAAAAGGTGCTGACTGAAGGAGGAGGAATTATAGAGGCAATAATAGAGAAGGTCAAGGCAAAGCGCATTGTTATAGACTCAGTAACATCGTTTGCTCTGCTCTATGAGGATGAGCTTACAAAAAAAGAGGCTGCACTTGCATTGTTTGAGCTGATAAACAAGTGGAACTGCACAGGCCTTTTAACATCACAGGATGACTCAAGAGAAAGCCATGCAATATCTGCAGCCTTGGAATTTGAGGCAGACAGCATAATTATCATTTATCATTACAAGCACAAGGGCATAAGGAAGAGGGCAATGGAAATCCTCAAGATGCGAGGGACAAGAATCCCTGAAAAGACATTTGACCTCACCATAACCAATAAAGGGATTTCAATAGACCCTAAGAAAGTAGATGTGTTTTAGCTATTTCCTGAATGTTTTCCGCATTTTATTACCGAAAAGTTTAAATAATGACTTTTACCACTATATATAAAACAAGTGGGTTAAGGGTTTTTATTTGTTCTCAACGATAATAAGAACATAGGTAAATGGCAGCAGTTTTTTCAGGACTAACTGACGAGAAAGGGAGGCTGACAAGCCGTGCGCAGGAGAGAAGAATCTCTCAAATTCTAGATGATACTATTGACGTTAAGGCGGTTGAAGGAAGCAAAACTCCGATAAAGTCTGCTCTTGTTCTTGGACAAGGTCCTGTCCAGTTCCAATCTGACGAGCCTGAAAGAGTAGGGGTTGTATTCCAGAACGGAAACCCTGACCAGGCTTTTGTAGTATTTGATGCTCATGTTTATCCTAGGAACTATGTGGATCTGGATGAAGGCAAAGTCAAAACAGACTTAGATATCCCCCTAGAAGGCGTAGACTTTGTAAGGAAAGTCCTTACTCAGGACCCAAATGCCTTGATGAAATTTCTTCAGGATCCTTCAAGGGACGCAAAAATCTATGACTCTTTAACTCACCTTTTAAGAGATGCTCCAAACCCGTTGTCAGAAGACCAGAAAGTAAGCGCTTCAGTTGCTCTAACAACACTGATTCATTACAAGATTCACAGGAGAGGCGATAGCGGCTATACTCCTCAATTAGCTTCAAAGTTCTTAAGGCTTTACTCCCTTACAAGAGAGGGAACTGAAGCATTCCAGCGGGATTTAACCTATCTTCCCCATTCCCATCTTTTAGAGCCAGGCTGCCAGATAAGGTCCGGAGAAAGATTATGTGATTTGTTCAGGGTTTCAGGCCACACTTTTGAGGACCATATGAACCAGGCCCATGCTTTTTACTGGGGGCTAAGCGGACATCAGGTCCAGAGGGCAGCATTTGTTCCAGAGGTAAGCAAACAACTTATGCAGGCGCTTGCACACTCCGTCTCAAGACAGTATACAAAGCTTGCTGACAGTTCCATGCCTGACAAGGATAAATACTTTGAGAAGGTAGGCATAGCAAGAAGGGCAGTAGACGGCGCAAGAAAAGCTACAGACCAATATTTTGTAAAAGACTTAACCAAGAATTCTTAACTGTTCTCCTGACTGAAGAGCCTTTATAATCCTTCTTCCGATTGGATTGTCTTTCTTTATCTTGATTATTCCAGTTTTTCCGGCCTTTGCAGACAGCACATACTCGTCACCTACAAAGATTTCCACATCCTTGTTCTGCATCTCTATATCCAGGAAAAAGTTGATTGACTTGCTCTTAATCCTGACATCATAGCCTACCTCTTTACCTTTGCCTTCGCTTGCTCCAGTGCTTGACGATTCAAGCTCCTGGATGTCAATGCTTATGCCAAGCCTCTGCTCAATCTTGTCAATTGTCTGGCCCTGTTTCCCGATTATAGGCCCTATATCCCTGGAAGGGACCTTAACAACTGCCTTGTGCGGGCTTATGACCTCTACGATAGGATTGTCAGTATAATTCTTAAATTCCCTTGCGATTGCCTCTTCAGCAAGCTTGTTTGCGCCTGTCTTTTTTGCGCTGCTTTCAGCAACAGGAACAACAACAGTCTGTTCTCCATAAGTGTAGATTTCAAACTCAATCTTGCCTGTCTCAAAATTATTTACCTCGACAACAGGCCTTGCAAGGTCAGCCTCAGTCATTCCTGAAGGAACTTTGACAGTCATGTTGATTCCAAGAACAGCTCCTATCCCGCCGTTCTTTATGAAAACAACTGTGTCAATAACCTGCGGGATAACTCCCATCTCAATCCTTCCGATAAATCTTTGGATAGCGTCAATGGGGTTTGTCGCATGAACAACTCCAACCATGCCTACTCCTGCAAGCCTCCTATCAGCAAAGAGCTTG
>CAYUUH010000138.1:0-3534 GCA_964447855.1 uncultured Methanosarcinales archaeon
AGCCTTCCTGCCCCGCAGCTTCAGAAGATGAGGGCTCAGCTAAGGGACAAAGTCACAATATTAATGACTAAGAGAAGGCTTATCAAGATTGCAATTGACAAGGCAAAAGAGAAGAAGCATGGCCTTGAGCAGATAGTTCCTTATCTAAGAGGTATGCCTGCGCTCCTTTTCACAAATGAGAATCCATTCAAGCTATTCAAGACATTAAAGGAAAGCAAAAGTCCTGCACCTGCCAAGGCAGGCCAGACTGCACCTAAGGATATCGTAATTCCTGCAGGGCCAACATCATTCATGCCAGGCCCGATTATAGGAGAGCTTGGAGCCTTAGGCATCAAGTGCGGTGTTGAAGGCGGAAAAGTTGCTGTCAAGCAGGACTCAACTGTAGTAAGGGAAGGGGAAATAATCAAGCCAAAGGTCGCTGAACTGCTTCTTAGGTTCAATATCCAGCCGATGGAAGTTGGCCTTAATGTTACGGCTACATATGAAAATGGAGTAATATTCGACAGAAAGGTCCTTGACATTGACCAGGACAAGTTCAACGCAGACATGAGAGCTGCAATCTCTGGCGCATTCAATGTTGCTGTTTATGTAGGATATCCAACAAAAGACACAATCAAGCTATTAATTTGCAAGGCATTCAGTGAAGCAAAAGCAATTGGGCTGTCGCAGAATATCATTGATGATGGCATCATAGATGACCTACTTGCAAAGGCAGAAAGGGGCATGCTTGGTCTCAAATCGACAGCAAATATAGAAGTTCCTGAAAAGGATGCTAAAGCAAATCCTGAAGATAAGAAAGAGATGCCTGCTCCTGAAGAGCCAAAAATAGAGGAAAGTCCTGCTCCTAAGAAAGAAGAGATAATCAAAGATATGAGGAAAGAAGAGAAAGAGATGGAGAAAGAAATCGACAAGATGGAAAAAGAGCTCGAAAAGAAGGAGCCTGAGAAAAAGGAAGAGCTTAGAGAAGCTGCAAAAGAGCTTAAGCAGGAAATAAGAAAGGAAGAGAAGCAGGCTGAAAAAGAGATAAATACTGACGAGAAGATTGCTAAGATGGTTGAGCAGACCAAGAAGCATTCACGTGGCGCTGAACCTAGTGCAGAAAATCTTGTTGAGGAAACAAAGAAAGATGACGTTCCTAGTATTCAAGAGTTAGCTAAGAATAAAGGAAAGATAAAGAGCGATGGAGTTCCGAGTATTCAAGAGTTAGCCAAACAGAAAGCGAAGAAGTCTGAAGAGATGGACAAAGTAGAAGGTTTGGCTAAAGAACTGGTCAAAAAAGGCACTCTGAGGAGGTAAGAAAATGGAATATATATATGCAGCCATGTTGTTGCATAAAGCCGGACAAAAAATAGAAGAAGCATCTGTAAAAAAAGTGCTAGAAGCTGCTGGTGTCAAAGTTAATGACGCAAGAATAAAGGCTCTAGTTGCTTCACTCGAAGGAGTAGACATTGAGAAAGCTATCGAAACAGCTGTTGTAGCTGCACCAGTTGCTGCTGCACCTGCCGCTGCTGCTCCAGCAAAGGGTGGAGAGAAGAAGGAAGAGAAGAAATCAGCAGAAGAAGAGAAGAAAGATGAAGCTCAAGCTGCTGCTGGATTAGGTGCTTTGTTTGGTTAATTTTTTAACCAATTTTTTTCCTAAAAATGCGACAAATAGTGAACGTGACAAAGTATGATAACGGAAGCCGAAAAGAAAGAGTTATTTAGAAGGCTAAATGAAAAAAAGAGTGAGCTGTCTGAATTAAGAGAAAAGCTTAACCAGATAGACCAACAGAAAGAAGCTTGGTTCAGAAAGAAAGAGGAGTTTAAATCCAAAGTCAATGATTTAAGCGGCAAGATAAAAGAACACAAGCAAACCCGTAATTCTCTTACAGATCAAGTTAAGAAAGATAAGCAGGAAAGAGACCAGCTTAACAAGCAGACAAGCGAGCAGATTTCTAAGCTAAAGGGACTCAGGGACAAAAAGACTGACCTGATGAAGAAGCTCAAGATAGAGAATGACCCTTCAAGCCTAAAACACCTTATAGACCGCCTTGAGATGCAGATAGAGACTGAAGCCCTGTCATTTGACAAGGAGCAGAAGCTCATGAAGAAGATCAAGGACTTAAAAAAGAAGTATAACGAGTCAAAGGATGTAGGAAGGCTAAGCGAGGATTTGCGCCAGGTCTCCTCCAATACCACTGAGGTTAAGAAGAAAGCAGAAGACCTTCACCGCAAGATCCAGGAGAATGCAAGAAAGTCGCAGCAAAGCCATGAAGAGATGATTTCTATTGCAAAACAGCTTGATGAGCTGAAAAAACAGGAAGAAGATGCATTCATGAAGTTCACAGAGTTCAAGATAAAGTTCAACGACGTGAATAATGCGCTTAAGGAAAAGCTTGCAGAGCTCGGAAAAATAAAAGCAGAGCTTGACAAGAACAAGATTGAGACTAAGCAGGAAAAGCAGAAGAAAGTCGAAGAAATTCTTAAAAACAAGGAAGAGTATATAGAGCAGAAGATAAAGCGCGGCGAGAAGCTGACAACAGAAGATTTGCTTATATTCCAGAGTTCAGGCAGGAACTGATTCTTTAGGTTTTAATCTAGATTTAGTCAATAAATATATAATTAAAATAGAATTAAGTAAAGAAATAATTATTTCTTCTTCTCTTCCTTTGGCTTGTCTGACTTTATGAACTCAGTGTAATGGCACTTTCCGCAGACTACCCTGTCCTTGTGCTTTGCCATGAATATTCCTACACCGCACTTAGGGCATGACCTGTTCTTCCTGTCTATCTTGTCTCCGGAAATCTGGTACAATGAATATCTCTTGCTTGATTTCTTTGGTTTGACTTTTTTCTTTGCCATATATTATCACTTCTTTGCTGCAGGAGCTGCTGCTGCATCTCCCTCTTTCTTCTTTGGCTTTGGCTCTATCTTGTTCATATCCTCTTCATTGAGGTATGAGCATGCCAAAACATCTGCCGTAGGAGAGCCAAACTTAGTATAAATATGTTTTATAACTATAAGCTTCTCGTCTACATCAAGCTCTGAAGCAAGCTGCTTCTTCACGTCTGCTGTTGAGGGTGTTGCGCCCTGAAACTCTAGCTTTGCTTTCACATCTATCCTGGAAAGCATAGGTTGTTCTTTCTTTTCAATAATCTTAAGACTCATTATCTCACCTTACCTTTATAGCATATTCTCCGTGGACTTTTACGCCAACTTTCTTGGCAACCTCGGACTTATTAGCATCAAGAATATTAATTCTGCCCTGCCAGTTTTGGGAGAACTGGTTTCCTTTGCACACTGGGCAAACCTCTCCTTCAACAAATATCTTGCAATCCTTGCATACTTTTTTCTTCATTTTATTTTTTCTTCTTCTCAGCTGTTTTCTTTGCCTTTGGCTTCTTCTCTTCCTTCTCTTCGCCAGCGTCATCATCGCTCTTTCCCTTGTTATCAGCCTCAATCCAGTCAAGCCTTCCAAGCCCTGACTGCCTCATCGTAAGGCCAATCTTTGGGTTCATAGGGTCTTTATATGATACTGCGATTATTCTTGCCCTG
>CAYUUH010000139.1:0-3519 GCA_964447855.1 uncultured Methanosarcinales archaeon
ATAGAGTTTAACAAAAAGTTGTCCTAATGCTAAATCTCTTTTTCATCGTATTAGAAATATAGGAAAGCAAGATATATTCAAAATCATAAAATAAAAAAATTTTGATATAGATATAATATAATTTTAGTTTCTAGAATTAGAAAGCTTTCTTCTTTTTATAACATTCTCTGCAGTAAACTGGTCTGCCCTCTGCTGGCTTGAATGGAACTTCGCATTCATTGCCGCACTCAGCGCAGGTAGCTTTATGCATTTCTCTAGGTCCGCTGCTAAATCCGCCTCTCCTAGGGCCCCTGTTAAAATCTCCCATTGTTTATTCCTCCTGTTCTAACATAAAAGAAGTCTTTTAGATTTCTTATATGTCGTGTAGGTCAAGAACATTCTCAAGTATATAAAGGTTCCCATATTTAAGAACCTAGAGGAGGAAAACCGGAACATTTATAAACCCATCCGCAATACCTTACCTATAGAGAGACAGGAGAGAGGAATTCATATATCTTTTCTCAACTAACCAAAAGTTGTTTTAGACAATGGTCAAGGGTAAACTAAAAGCAATCCCTTCAAGTCTAAGGGATAAAAAGCGATATATTGCTTTTGAAATACTCTCAAAGACTAAGATGGAAAACATAGATGCTATAAAAAAAGCAATAGAAGACTCAGTAAAAGAGTATACTGGCCTGTTAGGAGTCTCTCAAGCTAACCTTCACGTCTTAAGTGACAAATGGAACCCTGAAAGGCAAAGAGGGATAGTCAGAGTCAATAACAAAATGGTGGAGCACTTAAAAGCCTCCTTTTCCCTAATAACTAGCATAAATGGGGAGAAATCAGCAGTTCACGCTGTTGGCGTCTCAGGCATATTAAAGAAGGCTGAAAACAAGTATCTTGCCAGTTAAGTTTATATATATAGATGAGAGTTAACATTCAAAAAATAAAAGGTGATAAATCATGGAACCAATGCCGCATCAATTAATGGGCTACGACAGGGCAATAACCATGTTCAGCCCCGATGGAAGACTTTTGCAGGTCGAATATGCAAAGAAGACAGTTAGGCAGGGCTCAACTGCTATCGGAATTACCTGTTCTGATGGGATTCTGCTTGTGGCTGACAAGAGGATTGTAGACTCTCTTATTGTGCCAGGGTCTGTTGAGAAGATATACCAGATTGACTCGCATATGGGAGCGACTGCTTCAGGAATACTGTCTGATGCAAGAGTGCTGATAGAACGGGCACAGCTAAAGGCTCAGCAGCATCGCGTTACTTATGATTCAGAGATAGACACACTAACTGTAGTTAAGGATATCTGCAACCTTAAGCAGATTTGCACCCAGTCAGGAGGCCTAAGGCCGTTTGGTGTTTCAGTGCTTATTGCAGGAATTGACGGAAACCAGCCAAAGCTGTTCGAGACAGACCCGACAGGAATATACTTTGAGTACAAGGCAACAGCTATTGGAGAGAACGAAGTGGAGATTGAAGACATACTTCATAAGGATTATGACCCTGAAATGACCGTTGAAGAGGCTCTTGACCTTTCAATCAGAGCGTTGAAAAAAGTGCTTGGCAACAATTTCAGTATAGAAAGGATTGATGCGGCACAGATACTTATAGGAGATAAGCAATTCAACAGGGTTCCAAGTGACCAGATGGAAAGAATCGCAGGGGGCAAGGTGAAGAAGAGGAAGAAATAAATGGTCAGCGTTGATGAGTCAAAGATAGCCAGGCTAAAAGCCCACGGCAAAAGCTTTGAGATCCTCATTGACCCAGACAAGGCCCTAGCATTCAGGCAAGGAAAGTCTGTTGCGATGGGTGATATCCTCGCAGTACCCAAAGTCTTCAGTGATGCAAGGAAAGGCGAAGAGGCATCTCAGATTGCCCTTAAGTCTGCCTTTAAGACTGATGACCACCTGGAAGCTGCAAAACAAATAATACTCAAGGGCGAAATACCCTTAACAAAAGAATACAAAGAAAACCTTAGAGAGGTAAAGAAAAAACAAGTAATAGAGCTTATTCATCGTAACGCAGTTGACCCAAGGACCCATCTGCCGCACCCGCCGTCAAGGATTGAGGCTGCCATGGAGCAGGCAAAGATCAGGATTGACGAATTTGAGGATGTGCACAAGCAGATGCAGGAAACACTCAAGGAGATAAGGCCGATTCTGCCTATCAAATTTGAGGTCAAGGAAATCGCGGTTAAGATTCCTGCACAGTATGCAGGAAGGGCAAACCCGGTTGTAAAATCCTTTGGCAAGCTGCTTAGGAGCGAATGGCAAAGTGATGGCTCATTGATAGCAGTCATAGAGATTCCAGGAGGCCTGGAAGAAGACCTCTACAGCAGGCTGAACTCATTGTGCCATGGCGAGATAGAATCAAAATTACTAAAGACGAGATAGGAGTGATATAAAATGGGACAAATATTGGTAAAAGAGAAACAGATTGTTGTTCCAGGAGAAACAGTAGCAGAAGGAATGGATTATCTGCCTGGTTCTGGAACCTACAGAGATGGAGAAAATATCCTAGCAGGAAAGCTTGGACTTGCATATATTGACGGCAGGACAATAAAGTTGCTTTCGCTGTCAGGAAGATATATACCGAAAACAAATGACACAATAATCGGGAAGGTAACTGATGTTCTTATGTCTGGCTGGAGAATAGAGATAAACAGCCCATATACAGCAATGCTTTCTATGAAAGATGCTACATCAGAGTATATACAAAAAGGAGCAGACCTTACAAGGTATTTTGCCCTTGGGGACCATATTGTAACCAAGATAGTCAATGTCACAAGCCAAAAGCTTGTTGATGTGTCTATGAAGGGGCCTGGCCTAAGGAAGCTGAATGGCGGCAGGATAATACAGGTCAACACAAACAAGGTTCCAAGAATAATCGGAAAACAGGGCAGCATGGTAAGCATGATAAAAGATGCAACTGGCTGCAAGATAACTGTTGGCCAAAATGGGCTTATATGGATTGACGGAGAGCCAAATATGGAACTGGTTGCTGTGAATACAATAAAGAAGATAGAAGAAGAATCGCACCTAAGCGGTTTGACTGACAAGATAAAAGAATATCTCGATAAGGAGACTAAGAAATAGGTGAATGATAATGACTTACGAAAAACGAGAAGACGGAAGAGCTTTTGACGAGCTCAGGCCAATAGAGGCCAAAGTGGGAGTAATACGAAGAGCAGACGGCTCAGCTTATTTTAAGATAGGCGGCACTGCAGCTTATGCAGCTGTTTACGGCCCAAGGAACTTGTTCCCAAGATTCCTCCAGGACCCTCAGAAAGGAATTTTGAGGTGCCATTACAACATGATGCCTTTTTCAGGAAAAGGCGACAGGGTAAGGCCTGGCGGATCAAGAAGGTCAAAGGAGATATCATTGGTAACAGAGAAAGCTTTGATGCCAATCTTAAACCTTGATGACTATCCAAACTCTGTTGTTGATGTGTTCATAGAGCTTCCAGAGACAGCAGCAGGCTCAAGATGCGCAGGGATCTGTGCAGCATCGATGGCTCTTGCAGATGC